>WRFK01000015.1 GCA_009778835.1 Spirochaetaceae bacterium | reverse complement strand
TTGCAGGTGACATTGCTAATTTTGTAAATATCGGATTTTCCGGAGATTCACGCTACTTTATGTTTGCACAATATGGTGTGACAGACTCTGTAATATATTCAGATATATATGCTGTAGATGTAAAAAGTAATAACTTTGTTAAGGATGGAGTCAGCAGCAAGCAATATCCTGTCAAAGCTTTTTCAATGGATGATGGCTCAGGCGCTTTTTATAAGGGTTTGCTTGCTTCCAGCCCAATTATCCAGAGGATTGGAATCGATCCTTTATTAAAAGGGCGCTGCCTATATGTAAATATAAATAGCAGTCCTATACATGCTATTGAATTCCGCGATTTTAAGACCGGAAAAACATATAAAATAAATTTACAGGAAAGAAGCGAAGTAAGGTCTGGTGTTTATGAATCTTCATTTTCTTTAAATATTCTTGCTGAAGCAGATGGTTCTCCTTCTAAAGTATATTCTGCAGGCTCCCCAGGTATTAAAAGAAAAGGGGTAAAAGGGTATAGCATTAAAACTATCTTTATTTCCCCGGATGAAAAAAATATGGTGCTTGTTATTGAAAAGAATGAAATTGATAAAGATTCTATTTCTGTAAGATATATGGTTGAAACATTGCCTTTGTATTAATAAAAAATGTTTTGATATTTTAAAAAGCACAACCAACACTTAAATATATGATGAAATACATCTGTAGAATATATTTTTCAATATCAAAATATTTATTGCAAAGCGTTTTACTATTTTTTTTTATTCTCCAAACAGGCTGTTCAAATAAATCAGATATAACCTCCAACGACAAACCAGGATATCAAAATCCTGTTTCGATTTTTCTATTATCCGATACTTCTGACCAGATTAAGGGCAACCAGGAAGAGTGGTTTTATAGTATTAAAGATTTTTCGCTAATTACAGCACAGACAAGATCCCTTACTCCCTGGCCGCAAGCAGTAAGAATTTCAGATATAGCAGAAACAGAAAATGGCGCAATAGTTATTTTAATAAATAAAAAAGGGGTTATTACTGTTGCAGGCAGCGCTTCTATTAATGATACCGCAAAAATAACACATGAAAGCCTTGCTAATTATACATCCGAAGAAATAATTACAAACAGCAATTTGGTTTTATGCCATGTTTATAATGACACTTTTTTTGATAACAACTTCTCTGTTCCGCTATCTCCTTTTGTTGAAATAGATATTGATAATAAGAAAAGTATATACAGACAAAATGATTATCCCGCGATTACTAACAATTTTTCACTTATAAATCTTAAAAAGATAGATGATAAGTGGTTTTCCGCATGGAAAAAAAGCAATGATAATGGAACAATATTTAAATATTTTATGCATAATAGCCCCCTGGGTGAGAATGCAAGTGAAATAACAGAATCAAGATTTATGCTTGCTAACCAGGTTTTAAATAATAGTAATTTGCCCAATAACTTAAAAGATTTTATTTCAAACATTACAAAAGTTGAAATAAATAACAATTTTATTATTGAAGTTGAATTAAGAAGCAAAGATAATCCTGTTGTAACAAAATATTTGTTGGGAACAGCAGGAAGCGATAGCAGCCATTATGAAAAAATGTGTGTTTCATCTGAGCAAGGAAAATATTTTATCTCTTATAAGGGAGAAATATATCTTATTGAAAATGGCAATCTCTATTGTTTTTCGGGAGTTGAGAAACTTCCCCATAATTACAATTATACTGTATTATATGCTTCTGGAGATACTCTCTATGCAGCATGGGAGCAGCAGCGCTTTTTTCTTACAGGCGCTTGCGGGCTTACTTTAATAGATAAAAAAAGGGTTGATAAAATTACGCAATAGTAATTTAATAAAAATGATGTTTTATAAAAGATTGGTTTTATTTACAATTCTGATTTTTCTTGCTTTTTCGCTTTATGCCCTTGATTTTGAATCATACGGCATAACAGGCGGAGTTATGTATATAAGAAATTCAAGCAATGACGGCGCTCCTTCCCCAATGCTTCCGTTTCTTGGGGCAAATGCAGGGTTTGCCATAAAAGATAAATATTTTCTTGAGCCTTCTGTTGTTTTTAACTGGAATTATTATTTGTGGTCAGAAGATGAAGAAATTGCATTGCCTGCTGAAATTGAATATGCTGATTCTGTTCTGCTTTTAAATATTATTCTTGATTGCCCTTTTGTTATGAAATTCAAGATCAATAAAAAAGTTGCTTTAGCTGGTTTTGCCTCGCCTGCTTTTATTTTTAGAGTTCCCCTAAAAACATGGGGGCAAGGGGATTCGCAAAAATCCGATATATTATCCTATTTTTATGGAAGATTCATGTTTATTGAGATTGGTGCTCTTGTTGAGTGGGATTATTCTTTAAAAAATTCATTTAAAGCAAGGGTCGATACCTTACTGCCGGTTTTCCATCTTTGGGATGGCGGTGCCTTTAGCGACCAATTTTCTATAAGGGCAAGCCTTACATTCTCTTTTATGACTAAAAGCGCGCAGCAGAAGAGAGCAGAGGCTGCTGCGCGACTTTCCGCAACAACAGACCCGGAAGCAAAGACTACCGAGTAGTTAATTTTTGCCCTGTTGTAAGACAGGACTTTCCTGCAGTTCTCCGGTGTTCAAATAAAATCTCTGATATAAACATCATTTATAATATCTTTACTGCGGTAAGAAACTATAAGTGAACAGAGCCCTGTTGCAATAACATCTATAAGAACAGCAAAACCTAAAAGAATGGGAATTATTGGCCTGAACATTAAATAACCATCTTCTACTCCATTACCGTACATTGAACACACAATTGTAAGAAGCATTATAACGCCGCCTCCCGGAGCAGCAGAAAAAGTAAAAGAAGTTATAAAAATAAGAAATGACATATAAAGAATTTGTGAAACTCCTGCCCCGCTGCTTGTATAAGATTTTAGCATTACTATAAAACAGATTGCCGAAACCATTGCTGTTCCCGGTCTTCCAAACATTGAAAACAGAGAAATTGAAACAGCGCCTGTTGGCCGTGGTATGCCAAGATTTTTATGGCAGTGGTGTATAAGCACATTATTTGCCAAATAGTTGTCCCCTGAAAGAAAGCCTGCAATACCTGCGCCTAAAATACCATAAAGATATTTATATGGTTTTTCCTTAAATCCGATCAGGTACAAAACAGCCGGAAAAATAAGAAAAATTACAAGAACAGATGCGACAAATAAAATCAAAAAAAGCTGTCTGTAGAGAGCGATCTGGCTTACAGAAGATATTGAAAAAAACAGGTATGCTGAAAAAAATCCCATGACAGGAGCCATTACTTCCATTATAAGACTGTTGAGGTTGTATATTATTCGGTTAAATGAGTCAAAAAGAGTTACAACAGGTTTTGTTATTGTTTTATCAAAACCAAGATTAATTCCAAGAAGTAAAGCAAGAAATACTGTAGGAATTATAAAATTACCGCTATCTGAAAAAATACTAAAAAGATTTTTGGGGAATATTTCAAGAAGCTGTGAATAAAACGAAGGGAATGCTTCGATTGATTTTCTTTCAAGAATAACAGGTATTCTCTCCGGTGAAAAAACCAGTGTTATAAGCGCTCCAAGTATTGTTGAAAAAAATACTGTGGCAACCATAACTATTATGGCATTTTTATGTACCTGAAAAAATCTTTTGTTAAGAAGAAGTTCATGCACTCCGATTGTCAGGGAAAAAAACACCAGTGGATAAAAACTATATCGTCCAATATTTATAAAAACATCGACAAAAGGTTTTACTACCTGCAAGGCAGAAGCAGAATTATTTGAAAAAATAAATCCGGTCACAAGACCAAGTATAAGTCCTATAAGATATTTAACCCATATTTTCATAAAAAAACAATATAGAATTACCGGCTATAAGTCAATTGATTTGTTAGATGATATGAAACATACTGTTAAAGTTATTGGTAAATTTACAAAACATCTACCCCGTATGGCTCTTGGGAACAAACGTAAATCTTTTCTTAAATCTGCGGGGTATGGCTTCGCCTACCCCGTATGGCTCTTGGGAACAAACGTAAATCTTTTTTTAAATCTGCGGGGTATGGCTTCGCCTACCCCGTATGGCTCTTAGGAACAAACGTAAATCTTTTCTTAAACCTGCGGGGTATGGCTTCGCCTAAAAAAGTGTATAACGGAACTGTTTAAACCATTTTCCTTTGGCTGCTTTTTTATCTTGTATTATTGAAAAAACATAGTCTGCAAATGGGTCAGGAGGTTCTTTTCCTATCTCAAATGCATTTATATTTACAGGCAGTGTGTCATCTCCCAGAATAGTATTTATAAAATTCTTGAAAAATTCTCTAAATGGATTATTTGAATTCGAATTTTCCAAAACAAGGAAAAGATTGGCAGATCTGTTATTTTTTGAAAAATCGTTTAAAAATTCGCATGTAATAGAAATCTGGCTTTTAATGTATAAATCAATTATTTTTTGTATTTCTATCTGGCTTTGTTTATAGATTGGAGTATCTTCCTCGGGTATGGAATATACGATAATAAAATTCTTTATATCAGGATGGTTTTTAAGGCTAATAGTAATGTTTTTTGAAGAGAATGGAGATCTGTAATTCCAGCTAATTTCTGTAAGCATACTTTCGGTTTCCGGGCTTGCTCCGCCGGCAGTAGAGTTTTCAGAAATTTCACTTTCCTGATCACTTATTGTTTTTATTACTCTATAGTTGTTTGCCAGAAACTTATCAGCGATTTTTTTCCCATAGCGGGATCCCTGGCTTATAATGAAAACAGACTCATCCATATATAAAGAAGATTCTATAAATATTTTGTCATTTGTCAACAAAAAGTAATTATCTAACACTAACAACAAGAGTATGTGAAAATTTCCCTAATAAATTCCATTTATTTTAGGGCGAAATAATCGCAAGTTATTTTAAGGCTGTCAATTAGCCAGCTTGACAGGCAGAAATTCCTGTGGTATACGTTATTAATTTGGTTTTTCAGGCATTATATAAGGAAGGCTTATTATGAATAGCAATACAAGGCGTATAGGGTTACTAATAAAATTATCGAGTATATCTACAATTTTTATAATAATTACGATATTAGTCTTTTCTACCCTTAGCATCCACTCCATAAAAAAATCAAGTCTTGAAACAGCTGTTCTCATGGGTAAAAGTAAACTCGCAAGCACTATTTTGCATGCAGAGGAGAAGCTTTTTCAAAAATATGGACACTTGCGTCTGGTTTCAGGAGACCTGGTGGGCGAAGGCGGCATTTCTATCAAACATCAGTATGAACTTGTAGATGCTTTAAGTTATGATTTTAATGTAGCAGCGACTATTTTTGTCCACGAAAATAATGATTACCGCCGGATAAGCACCAGTATTGTTGACAGTTCAGGAAAACGGGCAGTGGAAACCTTTCTGGGAGTAAAAAGTGCCGCATATTCTTCTATACAGGCTGGTACGAGTTATAGCGGAATAGCTGTTATTTTAGGCCGTGAATATCTTACCGAATACAGGCCTATTTTTGCGCTGAATGGCAAAGATGTTATTGGTATTTTATTTATTGGTATAGAAATGACAAAAATAAATAAAGTAATTGCGGAAAACACTGTCAAAGAGATTATCCAGACTACCATTGCTGCAATTGTATCTCTTACAGTATTAATTGTTATAAATGTATTGAGCTTTAGTTTTATATTGCTGAGGCCAATCAAGGCTATAACAAAGATGCTTGCGGAATTAGCTGCTGGAGAAGGAGACCTTACCAAACATCTTACACTTCCCCATAAAGATGAAATCGGCGATTTGGTCATGTATTTTAACAAGACCCTTGATAATATCCGGAATCTTGTGAGCATAATAAAATACAAAGTCAATGCGCTTACGAATACAGGTTATGAGCTCTCTGTCAATATGACAAAGACTTCTAAGGCAGTAGACGATATCTCTGCTAATTTTGAAGAGATAAAGGGCATGGAGATCAAGCAACAAAAAGGATCTATTGAAGTAGACAAGGCGCTGGATAAGATTAAAACCAATATTGAATTACAGAATAAATTGATAGAAGATCAGACCGACAGCGTAAATACATCATCTTCAGCTATTGAGGAAATGACTGCTAACATACATTCAGTAGGCCAAACATTGGTAGAAAACAACAAGAATGTTGTAACTCTGGCGGAGGCATCAGAACACGGAAGGGCAACGGTCCAGGCTGTAGTGCAGGAAATACAGGAAATCGCACGGGATTCAGAGGGGCTGCTGGAAATAAACTCAGTAATGGATAATATCGCAAGTCAGACTAATCTGCTTTCCATGAACGCTGCTATTGAGGCGGCACATGCGGGAGAGTCGGGAAAAGGTTTTGCGGTAGTAGCCGATGAAATCCGAAAACTGGCCGAGTCATCGGCTCAGCAATCCAAAACTACTGCAGCTATGTTAAAAAAGATAAAAACATCCATAGACAGTATTACAGTATCTTCCGATGAAGTACTTGCCCGTTTTGGCGCCATAGATACAGGGGTAAAAACAGTTTCTGAGCATGAATTGAATATTCGCAATGCAATGGAAGAACAGGAAGTCGGAGGGAGACAAATACTGGATGCCGTAGGCCGCCTGAAAGAAATAACCGTATCTGTCCAGAAAGGTTCTGAAAATATATCCCAATCAGGCAGCGATTTGATCAGGGAAGCAGGTGAATTTATAAAGGTAAGCAATGAGGCAATAAATAGTATGAACGATATTGTGAATGGCGCACTAAAGCAGATAAAGGTTGCGATTACCCATGTAACGGAAATGAGTTCGGAAAATACTCAGAACTTTGAGGATCTTAAGAAAGAAACAGAAAAATTCAAGGTATCCACAGGGGACGAAAAGCATAAGATTCTGATGGTGGATGATGATGAAATCCATCTGGAAATGGCTAAAGGTTTCCTGGAGAATAACTATGATATTATTGCTACCAAATCGTGCGAAGAAGCCCTTAAGCTACTTTATCAGGGACTTGACCCGGATTTTATTTTATTGGATTTAGTAATGCCCCAGGTAGATGGATGGGATGCTTATGACAGGTTTAAGGCGCTTAGCAATTTGCACCATGTTCCAATAGCAATTTTTACCTCTTCGGATGATCCTGATGACATGAGCCGCGCCAAAAAAATGGGGGCTGCTGATTACATAAAGAAGCCTTGTCAAAAGAGCGAGCTGTTGGAAAGAATAGAAAAGATTATGGCGACAAACAAAAAGATTTAATTAGGTGCTGGAAGTATTATTTTTTTCCAGCCAGCTTCGTATGTTTGCAACTAAATTCTCTGCGTATGTTATAAAGGTTTTATTTTGAGCCAATACCCCGGCTAAATCATTGCTTTTGGCCATAATCTCCAGTTGCTTGGCGGTTTTTCTTGCTTCTTCTGCGCCAATTGTTTCGCTGATGCCTTTTATGCCATGTATACTTGCGGCATAATCCCTCAATGTTTCCTCCGAAACGCTGCGTATCTTCTCCAGAGCTGTGGACATACTTGATACATAAAGACGCAGAAAACGCATATAAATATTCACATCGCCTTCACAAAATTTTAGTCCACTATCCGCATCTACTCCGGGTATTTCGATCACCATATTCTTCTCCTTACTATGAATTGGTCCTTCAATTTGGAAGGAATGGGACTTTTTATCATACCCCATTCATCTTTAAGGATTCCATTTCCAAGGCATCCACTGAATAGTTATTATAAACACAAACAACCCAATTTACGAGCATTAATTGTATTGTGTGTGTTTAGCCTTGTCAATTGCACAAAAGCCACTGCGCAAGAGATCTTCTCTGTCTTTCGCCTGCACCCCCCCCCGGATTTTTTCTCACATGCCATCCTTGGTTTCGATACTTAATGACTTTGTAAGAGATTTTTAGAAAATTAATATATTGAGAAATAGCAATGGGTTCTTGTTTTTAATGCTTTTTTTTGGAAAAATATTTTCATGACAAAAGATTTTGAAAAACTTCGCAATGACATGGTTGAATATCAGCTAAAAACAAGAGATGTAAAATCAGAAGCTGTTTTGGATGCTATGCGTAATGTAGAGCGCCATCTTTTTGTTCCAAAGAATCTGCAAAATTGTGCTTATCAGGATTCACCTTTGTCTATTGGATTAGGGCAGACGATTTCGCAACCTTATATCGTTGCATTTATGACAGAACAACTCGAACCATTTCCCAAAATGAAAATACTTGAAATAGGAACAGGGTCAGGGTATCAGGCTGCGATTCTCTCTTATCTGGGATGCGAAGTCTATACGATCGAATTGCTGGAAGAACTTGCCCTTGGGGCAAAAAATATCTTTACAGCGCTTGATTTCAAAAATATAAGAGTGAAAAATGGAAATGGGTATTTGGGTTGGCCCGAAGAAGCTCCTTTTGATGCTATCATTGTTACTGCTGCGCCTGAAAGGATCCCGGAAAAACTTGTTGAGCAATTAAAAGAAGGGGGCAAAATGATCATACCTGTGGGAGGAGTCTATTCTGTGCAGTTGTTAAAACTTATCATAAAAAAAGATAATAGAATTATTGAGGAAGATCTGCTTCCTGTAAGATTTGTGCCACTTCTGGAATAGTTCTTAATCTGTAGTAGTCCTGAATAAATCTGTTAAACAAAAGTAAAAGTGTTTACGCACAACGTCATACAGCTGCGCTTATACCGCTTATAGAATAATGCTTTTACTGTGGATGTACTGAATAGATCTGTAAAACAAAAATAGATGTATCAGCAGTCAACGTCATACAGCTGCGCTAGCTAAAAAAAGACTGTCACTTTTTACAGTGACAGTCAGCGAAAATTAGAATAATTTATTTATTCTGCGGGATGTTCGGTATTGAAGCAAAGCCCTTCTGCAGATCTTCATCAGTGGGAACCTGATCAGAAAGGGTTTTTGCATTATAGGACATATAAGCAGAAAGATCAAAATAACCTGTCCCGCTAAGTCCGAAAAGTATAACCTTTTTCTCTCCGGTTTTTTTGCATTCAAGAGCTTCATCAATAGCAGCCTTTATTGCATGTGAAGATTCCGGCGCAGGGAGTATACCTTCAGTCTTCATAAAGCGTATAGCAGCAGCAAAAACATCAGTCTGAATTTCCGAGCGCGCTTCAAGGTGCCCATCATGATAGAGCTTGCTAAGTATTGGACTCATACCGTGATAACGCAATCCTCCTGCGTGGTTTGCGGATGGGATAAAACCGCACCCAAGAGTGTACATACGCAGAAGAGGTGTTGTTTGAGCAGTGTCAGCAAAGTCATAAGCATAACGCCCTCTTGTAAACGAAGGACAAGATGCCGGCTCTACAGCGATAAATCTTGTATTGGATTTACCTGCAAGTTTTTCTCCCATAAAGGGCGCAATAAGTCCGCCTACGTTTGATCCACCGCCTGCGCATCCAATAATAATATCAGGCTTTATGTTGTATTTATCCAATGCTATTTTTGTTTCAAGCCCTATTACCGACTGATGCAGCAACACATGGTTAAGAACACTCCCCAGTACATAACGGCACTTGTCGGTCTTGATCGCAGCTTCAACAGCTTCGGAGATCGCGCACCCAAGAGAACCACCTGTATTTGGGTCAGCTGCCAATATCTTCCTTCCTGATTCTGTTGTATTTGAAGGGGAAGGAATAACTTTTGCTCCATAGGTTTCCATTACAGCTTTGCGGTAAGGTTTCTGTTCTGAGCTGACCTTTACCATATATACTGTCAGGTCAAGACCATAAAAAGCGCAAGCCATTGCCAGTGCTGTTCCCCATTGTCCTGCGCCGGTTTCTGTTGTTAAACTTTTTAACCCTTCCTCTTTTGCATAAAAGGTCTGCGGTCCTGCAGAATTGAGTTTGTGACTTCCTGAGGTGTTTGTTCCCTCAAACTTATAGTAGATTTCCGCAGGGGTTCCCAATTCTTTTTCAAGATAATAAGCGCGGATCAATGCCGCAGGTCTGTATGCCCTGTAAAAATTCTGGATCCCTTCAGGTATGGGAATAAGTTTGGTATTGTCGTCAAGTTCCTGTTTTACAGCCTCTTTGCAGAAAATTGGCTCCATATCAGCGTTTACGACCGGCTTTAAAGTTCCTGGGTGTAAAATTGGATCTGGCTTTTCTTTCATGTCTGCGCGCAAGTTATACCAATATCTGGGCATCTCGTCTTCGTTTAGATAAATACGAGTTGGAATTTTTTGTGTCATTTTTGTCTCCTTAAAAAATATGCAATTTACTTCGTTTCTTTATACAGAAACGCTTCTATATATAGAAACATACTAGAATAAAAAAATATTGTCAATATTTTTTTATTATTTTTAAAAAATTTGATAAAATTGATAAAATTTTCAATGATCATTACAAATATTGATGAATATAGTACAATAAAAAAATAGTGAGTGAATAAATGAATATTATTTTCATGAGTATTTTAGTCGGTATAATCGGAACTGGGATTGGCGGGTTGATAACCGCTCTTTTTGGAACCCGGACAGATAAAATGATAAGCCTTTTCTTATCTTTTGCCGGCGGTGTTATGACAAGTATTGTATTTTTTGAGCTTATACCCGAAGCCGAAAAACTATCAAATATAGCAATTATAGTTATAGGGTTATTTATCGGCGTAGCAATGGTTTTATCGCTTAACACCTTTATAGATAAAATATCAAACGCTGGTCATAAAATTATAGAACCTCATGAAACACTCGAAGAATTTTATCATGAGCGTGAAATGATTTCGCATACAAAAAATATGTTGAGATCCGGAATGTTAATGTTTTTTGTAATTGGTTTGCACAATGTTCCGGAAGGATTGGCAATTGGCACTGCCGGGAACTATAATATTGATCTTAGCTTTAGACTTGCCATTATAATTGGCATACATAATCTACCTGAAGGGATGGCTATTTCCGCTCCATTAATTTCGGGCGGTGTAAATAAATGGAAATCTGTTTTTTTGACATTGCTGGCAGGTGTGCCTACTGTTCTGGGGGCAATAATTGGCAGTTTGATCGGAAGTATATCTGACATTGCTGTTGCTCTTTCTTTTTCCATAGCCGGTGGCGCTATGCTGTATGTGGTTTTTGGCGAAATCCTGCCGCAATCCATGAGTATCCGCAAAGACCGTATTCCTACAATCGTATTGCTTATTGGTATTGTATTTGGGCAATTGTTGTCAAAAATCTGACAAGTATCAGGGTAATATTTACTATCAATCTTTGTCGCTATATAATTGTTTCAATATTAGTTTATGGAGGCGCAGCAATGATGCGGGATGCAAATCAAACCATTGGTAATTTGATCGATAAGCAAGGGATTTCTTTTATAAGCTCTGTGGGCAGCGATGGATTTCCGAATACAAAAGCTATGTTGCCTCCCAGAAAGCGGGAAGGGATCAAGACTTTTTATTTTACCACCAATACATCTTCCATGAGGGTGTCTCACTACAGGAAAAATCCAAAAGCATGCATCTATTTTTGCGACAAACGATTTTTTAGGGGCGTTATGCTAAAGGGGGCTATGGAAGTTTTAGATGATGCTGCAACCAAAAAAATGATTTGGAAAGAGGGCGATACCATGTATTACTCTAAAGGGGTCACAGATCCTGATTATTGTGTATTAAGATTTACTGCGCAGAAAGGCAGGTATTATACAAATTTTAGTTCAGAAGATTTTGCTATTGAATAGGATTACCAGACAAGAGGAAAAATAATGATGATCATCCGGAAAGCAACCAAAGCAGATGCAGAAGCTCTGCACGACTTATACTTTAACCACCTTACAGAGAATCCTGCGAAAGAACCGCAGGATATGGCTCTCTGGCAAGAGAAACTTGACAGGTTTGAAAATGATAAATTTTATAATCTGCTGGTAGGAGAAGTTGATGGAAGGGTTGTGTCGTCTGTGACAGTGGTTGTTATCGAAAACCTCACCAAGAATTTGCGACCGTATGCTTTGATTGAAAATGTGGTTACCCATGCCAATTATCGGGGCAAACATTATGCGAGTAAGCTTATGAACAGGGCAGTTGAAATAGCTGTGGAGTTTGGGTGTTCCAAAGTTATGCTGCTTACAGGTTCAAAAAAAGATAGCACTTTGAAGTTTTATGAGAATTGTGGATTCAACAGGCAGGAAAAGACAGCTTTTATAAAACGGCTTTAGGTGTATACATCGAGTTAACTAGGGAGTTTTTTATGGATAAAAAATATATTTGCTATTGCGGTCTTTACTGCGGAAATTGCGCGGTTAAAGCAAAAGTCGCTCCTGCGGCAAAGGTCTTATACAATGAAATGAAAACAGCAGGATTTGAAAATTTTATAAAATATATTCCCAATGGAGATGGTTTTTGGTCCTTTCTAAAAGATATGGCGGAGAAAGGGACATGCGCATCGTGCCAGGAAGGGAGCGGTAATCCTGGTTGTGCGGTAAGAGTATGCGCAAAAGAAAAAGGTGTCGAAACATGTGCGTTATGCGATAGTTACCCTTGTAAGATTTTTGATGATTTTTTTAAAGGATACCCATTGCTTAAACAAGACAATGCTTTGCTTCGCGAAAAAGGATTGGAGGAATGGGCAAAACTTCAGGATGAGCGTCGTGCAAATGGGTTTGTGTATCAGGCTGACAAAAAATGATTATACCTGGCGGCATACACTCTAAAGGGAGTATTGGATTCAAAAGGAGCAGATATGAAGTATACAGACGAACAATTAGATGATGGTGTTAAAAATAATATTTTTACAAATGAACAGGTTAGCCAATTCAGGGAATATGTAAAGAACAGTAATAATCAAATTACAAGATTTCATAAAGTTCTTTATTATGGGGGTGCATTGTTGATCATATCTGCAATGACATGGCTAATGAAATCAAGTTGGGACAGTTTTGGAGCATTAGGTATTGCTTTTATTTCAGCAGCGTATATTGTTGTATTTTTAGTTGCCGGTTATTTTGTATTTTTCAAAAAGAATTTGGAAGTAGCAGGAGGATTATTATTTTCAATTCCAATAGCAGTAACGCCGCTTTTTGTTTTTTCTTTACTGCGAATTTTTGAATTTTGGCCGGACTCCTGGGCATATGATGATTACTATGTATGGGTAAAGGGGAAATGGATAGTACTTGAGTTAAGCGCTATTTTAGTTGCCCTGCCGATTCTTATAAAAACAAAATTCCCTTTCCATGTTTTTCTTATAGCAGGGTCATTATGGTTTTTCTCAATGGATATAGTGCCAATAATTTATAAAACAACACAAATCACCTGGACTCAAAGGGCTTTTATTTCACAAATATTTGGTTTATGTATGATAGGCATTGGTTATTTTGCAGATATAAAGTTTAAAAAAGACTATGCGTTTTGGATGTACCTTTTTGGGTTAATAACGCTCGTATCAGGTTTATCGGTATTTTATAATGCAGATATTTTTAAATTTATTTTATTTGGGATCGCGAATGTTCTTTTGATATTATTCTCATTATTTATCAATAGGAATATATTTTTAGTTTTTGGCGCCATTGGATTGGTGGAGTTTTTGGGCAGGCTCTCATGGAAGTTTTTTAAAAGTTCTCTCTATTTTCCTTTTGCACTTACATTAATTGGGTTGTTATTGATTTTCTCTGGAATATTTTTTCAGAAAAACAAAAAGAAGATTGAGGAAAATATTATAAATAAATTGCCGCAAGTTATATTGGATTTAAGACCCAAGAGGTATTTGTAGAATAAATAGTATAAAGAGAAATAAGGCAAATTTGCTTGCATTATTTTTGAAATAAAAGTAGGATTTTTATATGCAGAGCATAACTTTCAATGATTTGCAAAAAAATTCTATTTTTTCTCTGAATTTTTCTGACTTGGCACAAAAATTGCTCTCTCTCTCATAAACTTACAGATTTTTTTGACAGTACAAAAAAAATTTGCCCAAAATATTATTTTGTCTCACATGGACTCAACCTCATGATAACAAAATGGCTCGTGAAAGGAGGTGTAAGAAAAGGGTACCCCGCCGGAGGCTCCTCCCCATTTCTTACACCTCCATATCCCATGAAATACAGGTGGGATTCGCATCGGTGTAGTCCGGGGATTTTACAAGTGATTTATAACGCATAGCGATTTGATAATAAAAAGGGAAATATTATGAAAAAGAAACTGATGTTAATTTTTATGATTGCTTTAGTTATTTTGATTATTGGTTGCGAAAACCCATGGATGAAAGATCTCCTTGATAAAATGGTTAAAGATAAAAACAAAGAATCGCTTATTTCCATGGTATGGATATCTGCTGGAACCTTTATCATGGGAAGTCCTGGCACAGAGCCTGGACATCAGGCTGAAGAAGTAGAACATCAAGTAACGCTAACCAGAGGGTTTTACATGGCAAAGTATGCTGTAACACAGGAGCAGTATCAAGCTGTTATGGGTAGTAATCCAAGTAATTTTACGACATCTCCGGAGGGGAATTCAAGCAAACTCCCTGTAGAGACAGTAAGCTGGTATGATGCAATAGTGTTCTGCAATAAGCTAAGTATAGAAGAAAGGCTTAATCCAGTATATACAATATCAGGGACAACCAATCCAGATGGGTGGGGTCCA
>WRFK01000014.1 GCA_009778835.1 Spirochaetaceae bacterium | reverse complement strand
CCAATGGATTTGATGCAGGTGTGTTACTTGCAATTAAAAATCCGGAGTATATTATAATTTCCGAAAACATGAGAGATATCACTATAGAAAAACTTAAGAGTTTGTCCGGGAAAGAAGAAGGCAAGTTCGGAAATTATAAAATCATATATATTAAAGATAAAGATACAGATAATACTACAGAAGATTTATCCAAAACAGCAGATCTTGTTTTAACAAAACCAATTGATTTCTCAAAAATTAATTCTTTTATTAATTCTCCGATTCCCAGGATCGCGGATAGCCAATGACAGGATCGCCAAACAGTAAAAAAAGTTTTCATATAATTGTTTCAGGCCGCGTACAAGGTGTTGGCTACCGTTATTCTGCGGTAAGAGCTGCGGCAAAGCACCGTATAGCCGGGTGGGTCAGGAATAATGTCGATGGTTCTGTGGAGCTTGATTGTGAAGGGGATGCAAAAGATATGAATGATTTTATTGCATGGCTCAAAGCCGGCCCTTCGGGAGCAAGGGTGACCTCTGTAGAAATCAATGAAAAACAGTATCAGGGATTTTATTCCCGCTTTGTGGTTGAGTATTAGAACAATTATAGCAATATAAACTACGACATGGACGCCTGCGGCGCGGCATGGACTGCAGCATGGATGCTGCGTCCCATGCTAGCCATGGATGGCGAAGAGCATGGGGAGCCGCTGTTAGGGATACGCAGGGTAGCGACAGGAGGTCGCACAAACGGCATTTAATAAGCTTGTAACTGCAGCACTACTTGTTTGTCAGCAACGCGGCTTATATTTTATCATCTATAACTTTTGAGATTAATATTTCTTCAATATTCCTTCTTGTATCCAAAATAAATAGAATATAAGCCTTTTTATTATCTTTTGAAATTTTGTAATACACTTTCCATGGGTTAGTAACTAATTCATATACATCTAATATTCCAATATCTTTTAATTCTTGACACAGTTTTGTTTTGACTTTTTCATTTTCCAAGCTTTCAATTTTTTGCAGTATTTTATTATAAATATTATTCGCTATATTTTCTCCAATATTGTTATTATAATATTCAAGAATTTCATTTAAGGAACTGATTCCATCATGTGTCCATTCAATATTGCGCATTATTTTTTCCGGCTTAATGTTTTCTCAAATATTTTTTTTGCATTTTCATGAGTTATTGTTTTTTCATTTCTTATATCTTTTTCTCCAAAGCTTAACAATTTAGCTAAATTTATTGCATTAATAGTTTTTTGGTAACTATTGATATCAATAATTACTGCTTTTGCTTCGCCATTTTTGGTTACCACAACAGGAGATTTAGAGTCTTCTACATATTTTATTATTTCTGTTGTATGTGCCTTTACATAAGAAATTGGTTTCAAGTTTTGGGCTAAATCCACCATAATTATTTCTCCAAATGATATTATATAAAAATTATAAAGTAGTTATTAATTATGGTCAATATTTTGTACAATATTTTGTACGACAATAACCATATATATTGTCCAGTGAAAGAAATGATCATTTAAATTTGTTTGGCATATTGGTTGCAATATATCGCAGAATGATCATCAGTTGCAGATGTTACTTGTGGGCGTGCTGGAAGTAGCAATGCTCTTACCGCACCGATCGCCATCCTTGGCTGGTGCGGTACTTTGCCATCCGCGGCACAGTCCGCAGCAAAGCGAGGCTGCGACATGGACGTCGCGCCCAGCGCTAGCCAAGGTTGGCGGACAGCGCTGGGAATTAAGCAGTGTGGATGCAGGCAAAGCCCGTATTGTTGGATGGACTGCAGCATGGATGCTGCGTCCCACGCTAGCCATGGATGGCGAAGAGCGTGGGGAGCCGCTGTTAGGGTTTTATGGGAGCTGCTGCTCTTTTTTCAATCTCTGAAATAAATATATCGATATTTTCTTTTGCTAATGCAGATATGAAAAATGAATCGCCATACTCTTTTATGAACAAAGGAGCTGCGTCCTGAGCTGCAATATCGCTCTTGTTAAATACTACCATTATATTTTCTTTATCAACACCTATTTCATTTAAAACTTCCATTGATGTTTGGTAATGGCTTTTTACCTCTTTGCTTGAGCCATCCAGCAGAAGTATAACAAGATCAGCAAAAAGTGTTTCCTCAAGAGTTGATTTAAATGCCTCGATCAACGCATGTGGAAGTTTTCTTATAAATCCTACTGTATCTGTTATTACAATTTCTTTTCCACTCGGGAGATGTAATTTTCTTGTTACAGGATCAAGAGTATCAAACAACCTGTTCTTTGCGCTTACATTTGCTCCTGTAAGAGTATTTAAAAGAGTTGATTTTCCCGCATTTGTGTAACCTGCAATTGCGCAGGAAAAAACTTCGCTGCTTTCTCTTAGCTTTCTTCTTGTTTGCCTTTGTTTTATGATTTCATCAAGTTCTTTTTTTAGTGTTGTTATTTTTTTTCGCAGGAGTCTTCGGTCTGTTTCGATCTGTGTTTCTCCGGATCCTTTTGCGCCGTAATGTCCTCCCCTTTGCCGGGAAAGGTGTTTCCATGCTCCCACAAGCCTTGGCAGCATATATTTATTATAGGCAAGCTCTACCTGCAGCAAAGCTTCTTTTGTTTTTGCCCGTTCCGCAAAAATATTTATTATAACTTCCCTTCTGTCTATTACCCTTTTATTTGATAATTCTTCCCAGTTTTTTTGCTGCGAAGGTGAGAGATCATCATCAAATACAATAAGAGATGCATCTGAATCAACTGCTTTTGAGATTATCTCTTCTGTTTGCCCTTTTCCTGTAAGAAAAGAAGGAGAAGGTTTTTTTACGGAAACAACGGTTCTCCCTATGGTTTCTACTCCAAGTGTTTGAAGCAGAGAGGAGAGTTCATCGCAATGGCTATTTATAGTTTCTTTTCCTGCATTTCCGCCTGCACCGGGAATTCTATTGCTGCTAAAATTGATTCCTACGATCCATGCTTTTTCTATGTTGGCTGTATTTTCTTCTTTTTTGTACATGATATAATTTTAACATATTTTATAAATAATAGCAAAAGGGTGAGGGGCTTGCTTTTTAGCAACAAAGATTCTTTTTTAGCAGGGCTTGCCCTGTTGTATATTTCTTTCTATTATTGCTTTAGTGAAAAAACAGAATATTCCTCCTGATTGTTTTAAATGCATTTATTTCAAAGTAACCTGGGACGAAAATTTCCCCCGCTCATGTTCTGTTTTTAATATAAAAAGCAGGGAGATTCCATCTTTTGCAGTCCTGCGAAATACAGGTCATAATTGCCCTGCTTTTAAAGATTCAGGAAAAGTAAAGTAAAAACCCGGCTTGAAAATGATTGATAATGGTTTTAGAATAATCGTATGTTAATAACAGACCTTATAGAAAGAAAAAAACAGGGAGAACATCTTTCTTCCGAAGAAATCAATTTTTTTATCAAAGGATATGTTGATGGAGCAATTCCCGATTATCAGGCTGCTGCATTATTAATGGCAATTTGGTTTAAAGGGATGGATTACCATGAGACAACAGACCTTACGCTGGCAATGGCGCATTCAGGAGATGTTATAGATCTTTCGGAAATACCAGGTTTAAAAGTAGATAAACATTCCACAGGCGGGGTAAGCGACGGAACAACTCTTATAGTAGCTCCTCTGGTAGCAGCATGCGGCGGAAAAGTTGCGAAAATGTCCGGCAGAGGGTTGGGGCATACAGGCGGCACTCTGGATAAACTTGAATCCATTCCCGGCTTTTCTGTAAATATCGGAATGAAGAAGTTTATAGAAATAGTATCGGAAACAGGACTTTCTCTTATAGGTCAGGACAAAGAACTTGTCCCTGCAGATAAAAAACTCTATGCACTCCGCGATGTTACGGGAACAGTGGATAATATCTCCCTTATTGCATCAAGTGTAATGAGCAAAAAAATCGCTTCGGGCAGCAATGCTATTGTTCTTGATATAAAGACGGGTAACGGCGCTTTTATGAAAAAAATAGGCGATTCCGTAAAACTTGCGGAAGTTATGGTGGAAATAGGGAAGCTTGCAGGCAGAAAAACTGTAGGTATTGTTACCGATATGAATCAGCCGCTTGGCTTTAGCGTAGGCAATGCGCTTGAAGTAAGAGAAGCAATAGAAGTTCTCCAGGGTAAGCACGAATCGCACTTAAAGAAAGTAGCTTTTACGCTTGCTGCAAGAATGCTTATGATATCCGATATTTGCGCTACAGAAAGCGAGGCATTTGAAAAACTGGAAGATGCTCTTGTCTCCGGAAAAGCTCTTTTTAAACTTGCTAAAATGATAGAGATGCAAAATGGAAATCCCGATGTTGTTTCTGATATTTCGCTTCTTCCGCAGGCTGCAAAAAAAATAGGTGTCAAGTCAGATAAAAAAGGGTATATAGCCGGGATTGAAACAAAAAATGTGGGGATTGCGGCAATGATGCTCGGAGCAGGAAGAGAGAAAAAAGATGATACAATTGACCCTGCTGTGGGTATATGGCTTGCCAAAAGGCATGGAGATTATGTAAACGCAGGGGATGAACTTGCTTTATTTTATGTAAATGAGACAAAAAATCTGGAAGATGCTATTTCTGTTTTTAAATCTGCCTATAAAATAGGAGATAAAGAGCCGGATGAGCTTCCTCTTATTTATACGGTCATAGAAGAGTAGGCGAATTTGCCTCTATTTACCCCAAAGATTTACTCTCGTGTTTGCAACAGTAATGTTTATTCAGGATAATCCCATAGTTTTATCTTGTTTATATGGGATAATAAAGGTATCCTTAAGGTCTTTATGAAATTTACTCTTGTTCCAAGCTGAAAATGTTATTCTTGAAGCTAATTTTTAGCAAATAAAAAGGTTTTTTATTTGTAAAATAAAGGGTGTCAAGATAAAATACTTATATATTGGGATAAGAATCCACAAGGTTTTGTCAGTGGCAAGGTATTAAGAGTCTATGTAATAAGCCAACCTTATGGAGAGAGGTAAAAAGATGCAAAAAACAATTTTTGTGGTGGACGATAACGATACAAACTTGTCTCTGGCAAAGGAAGCTTTAAAAGACCAATACCGGGTGATGACCCTGCCGTCTGCTGGAAAAATGTTCGCGCTTATAGATAAGGTCAAACCGGATTTGATATTACTGGACATTGAAATGCCGGAGATGGATGGATTTGAAGCTCTTAAGCGCTTGAAAGACAATAGCGCGCAGGCAGATATCCCGGTTATATTCCTTACCGGTATGACCGACATTTCTATAGAAGTCCTTGGTTTTCAGCTAGGCGTAGTGGATTTTATCACAAAACCTTTTTCAGCTCCGGTTCTGTTAAACCGCATTAAAACTCATTTAAACATAGACGACTTGATCCGGGCGCGGACATTGAAGCTTCAGCGTTTGCAAAATGGTATTGTTTTTGTTCTTGCAGATATGGTTGAAAACCGCGATCAGATAACAGGCGGGCATGTGGAACGGACAACAACATTTATTCGGATACTAATCGAGGCAATGATAGCGCGGGGAGTACATGCCGAAGAGCTCAAGGAAATAGATTTGGATTTATTGACTTCTTCCGCCCGTCTGCATGATGTTGGTAAAATTGCTATCTCAGATGTTATCCTTAACAAACCCGGGAAATTGACGGATGAAGAATATGAAATAATGAAAACTCACGCTGCGGAAGGTGAACGTATCATTGACCAAATTATTTCACGAACAGATGATGTTGAGTTTTTGCGCAATGCAAAACTATTCGCCGGTTATCACCATGAACGCTGGGATGGAAAAGGCTACCCGCGCGGGCTTTGCGGGATGGACATCCCGCTTCAGGGGCGGATCATGGCTATTGTTGATGTTTACGACGCGCTTGCTTCCAAACGTCCTTATAAGAAACCATTTACACATGAGGAAGCAATTAAAATCATCATGGAAAACACCGACAAACAGTTTGACCCTGCACTTGCAAACGTATTTTATGAAGTAAGGGACCAATTCGAAGCCGTGAAAATAGATTGAAAATTGAGAGTTGAGAATTTTAATATAACCTATCTGTAATTCTCTGTTTTCCATTCTCAATTCATAAATAGTGAGGAAGCTAACATGATCGAAATCATTAAAACAAAATACAATTTATGCACAGGCTGTAACAGATGCGTCAGAGAATGTCCAATGGAGATGGCCAATATAACTTATCAGGATGAAGACGGAAATATCAAAGTAAGAATAGACTATGATAAGTGTATAGTTTGCGGGCGCTGTGTCCTGGCGTGTAAACACGACGCGAGGTATTTTTTGGATGATCTCGATCAATTCTTTAATGATTTAAAAGACAGCGTTCCAATATCGCTTATTGCCGCTCCTTCTATTCGTACAAATATACCAAACTATAAAAGGCTCTTTACATATTTAAAACAAAGGGGAGTAAACAAGATATACGATGTATCGTTGGGGGCCGACATCTGCATTTGGGGGCATATAAAGTATCTTGAAAAAAACAACGCCGCACACATAATAACCCAGCCTTGTCCGGTAGTTGTCACATATTGCGAAATGTACAGTCACAATTTATTAAAGAGGTTATCCCCGGTACATAGCCCGATGGCTTGCACTTCTATTTACATAAAAAAATATCAGGGTATAGACGATCGTATTGCGGCGCTTTCCCCGTGTCTTGCCAAAGCAAATGAGTTTGGAGATACAAAACTGGCGAATTACAACATTACTTTTGCAAGATTGCTTGAATATATGAAGAAGAACCATGTTTCGTTACCTATAGAAGAAACAGAATTCGATCATGATGAAAGCGGGTTGGGTTCTTTATTCCCCATGCCCGGAGGACTTAAAGAAAATATTGAATATTTTATGGGGAAAAAGATTCATATAGCCAAAGCAGAAGGTTTTGATGTATATGAGAAGTTGAATAAATACGAGGAAACTCCGGAAGAGTTTCTGCCTGAAATATATGATGTACTCAACTGCGTTGAAGGCTGTAATATAGGTCCTGCTTCTTTACATGAGAGAAACTTGTTTGAAATAGACAAAACCATGAACAACAACAGAAGAAAAGCGATGGAAGATTTTAAACGGGAACATTATGAATCGGTATATAAAATATACGATGAAAAATTCGACCTGTCTCACTTCCTGAGAGAATACCGGCCTATTCTGGCAACATTCCCGATAATAACCGCCGCAGATATAAGTAACGCCTTTGAGCTGTTGGGTAAAACAGATTATGGGAAACAAAATATTGACTGCAGCGCCTGCGGTTCTGAAACATGCCATCACATGGCGAGAAAAATTGCCCTTGGCGTGAATATTCCAATCAACTGCATTGTTAAATCAATGGACGACGCCAAGATAGAACATGCAAGCAATATACTCGCTCATCAGGAGCTTGCAGAAATGGCAAAGATGCGTGAAGCAGATGAGCGTATGCGTATCATGTTGGACGCGACACCTCTTTGCGCACATTTTTGGGACGAAAACCTTAAAATAGTAGACTGTAATCAGGCAGCTGTCAGGTTGTTCAATTTAAAAAACAAGCAGGAATATATTGAAAAGTATTTCGAGCTAACGCCGGAATTACAACCCGATGGGCATTCATCGATAGATAAACTCAAAGAGTACATAGGTAAAGCGTACAAAAAAGGGTATCACCGGGTCGAATGGATGCGCCAGACACTGGATGGGGAGCCGCTGCCGGTTGAGCTTACCCTGGTTCTTGTGGAATTCAAAGGTAAAAACCTTATCGCCGGATATTGCAGGGATTTAAGAGAACATAAACGAATGATGCAGGAGCTTAATACTTCCACCAAGAAAGTAAAAACTGCTCTTGGAAAAGCAGAGAGAGCTGTCCGCGCTCTTGAAGTGGCACAGTTTACTACCTCTGCCATGTTTGGTTCAAATCCGCAGATCAATATCCTGTTTGATTCAAAATACAATGTGATTGACTGTAACCCAGCGGCGGTTAACTTTTTTGGATTCAAGACAAAAGATGATATGCTTGCCGGAGCTGTTGAGCGCATAATAGAGAGTATACCGGCGTTTCAACCGGATGGGAGCGCCTCTGTTTCGTTGGCTGAAAGTCTCAATACTGCCACAGAAAAGGGGTATATTAAATTTGATGCCGAAGTGATCATGGGTGGTGTGCAGCGAAGTTTAAATCTGGAATTTAAAAAGATTCCGTATGAAAAAAGTTTTGCCATTGTTAGTTATTTATATGACATGACCGACATTAGGGAACATGAAAAAGAGCTTATACGTATACGCGAACAAAATGAGCTGCAGTTGGCAAAATTAAATCAGGTGCTAAAAGCTACTAAAATCGGCCTGTGGGATATGAAAGTCATGCGGGACGACCCAGTAAATCCTGATAACTCAATCATGTGGTCTGATGAATTCAGAAACCTGCTGGGGTATACGAGCGAGAACGATTTCCAAAATATTGTCAGAAGCTTTAACGAACATCTGCATCCGGAAGATAAAGAAAGAGTCCCAAGCACATTTGTAAAGCATCTGATGGATACGACCGGCAAAACGCCTTATGATATCGAATACCGGTTAAGGAAGAAAAACGGAGAATACTCCTATTACCGCGCTTCCGGTGAAACTATTAGGGATGAAGATGGTAATCCCGTCCGCGTTGCCGGCGCGCTTATGGATATAACAGATGCCAAGAATATACTGCTCAATAATGAGCTCCAGTTGATCAAGCTGAATCTGATGGTTCAGGCCACAAAGATCGGTCTTTGGGATATGAAGGTTGAAAAAGACAACCCGATCAATCCAAAAAATACTTTTACATGGTCTGATGATTTCCGGCATATGCTGGGGTATACAGACGAGAATGATTTTCCAAACATTTTCAGTAGCTGGAGTTCCTGCATTCATCCAGAAGATAAGGAGAGAACCCTTGCTCTATTTGAGAAACATTTATTTGATACAACCGGCAAGACCCCTTTCGATATAGAGTACCGTATGTTTAAGAAAAATGGAGAGTGCGCCTATTTCCGCGATACCGGCGAAACTATCCGGGATGAAGACGGCAACCCCATCCATATTGCAGGCGCATTGCTTGATGTTACGGATGTAAAAAAACTTATACAGGAGACGCAAAGGCAACGTATGGAGGCTGAAGCTGCCAATAAAGCAAAAAGCGCTTTTTTGAGTACCATGAGCCACGAAATCCGTACGCCAATGAATGCTATCCTCGGCATTACAGACATTCAGCTTCAAAATGATAGCCTTGACAAAAAGACAAGGGAAGCGCTTGAAAAAATTTACACATCGGGCGATCTTCTGCTCGGCATCATAAACGATATGCTGGACCTTTCTAAAATTGAGGCCGGCAAGATGGAGCTCAATATCGGCAGATACGAAATCACAAGCCTTCTCAGCGATACAGCGCAGGTGAATATGATGCGTATAGGCAGTAAGCCGATTGAATTTGAATTATATGCGGCAGAAGATACTCCTTCTTCATTGTTGGGTGACGAACTTCGTGTTAAGCAGATTCTGAACAATTTGCTTTCCAATGCGTTCAAGTATACAGATGCAGGTATGGTCAAGATGTCGGTTTCCACAGAAGAGATCGACAAAAAAGGCAAAGAAGTAATGCTTGTTATCAGTATAAGTGATACCGGACAGGGTATGACAGAGGAGCAGGTAAGTAAACTTTTTGATGAGTATGTCAGGTTCAACATGAAGGCAAATCGTTCAACCGAAGGCACCGGACTTGGCATGAGCATTGCGCAGAATCTGGTACGTATGATGAACGGCGAAATACTCATAAAGAGTGAGCTGGGAAAGGGTTCTGTATTTACAGTGCGATTGCCTCAGTGCAGAGTCAGCTCCGAAGTGTTGGGAAGTGAAATGGTTAAAAACCTGCATCAGTTCCGTGCAAACAACAAAGCGCAGATGAAAAGGGTGCAAATCTCACGCGAACCCATGCCCTATGGAAGCGTTTTGATTGTGGATGATGTAGAAACAAACATATATGTCTGCAAAGGACTCCTGTTGCCATATAAGCTAAAAACTGATTCTGCTGAAAGTGGCTTTGAAGCTATTGAAAAAATCAAGGAAGGCAATGTGTACGACATTGTATTTATGGATCATATGATGCCGAAGATGGATGGTATTGAAGCAACGAAAATTATACGCGACATGGGGTATAAGAATCCCATAGTGGCTCTGACCGCAAATGCCGTGTCAGGACAGGCAGATATATTTCTTAGAAGTGGTTTCGATGATTTTATTTCAAAGCCAATAGATGTACGTCATTTGAACACTGTACTGAACAAGTTGATACGCGATAAACAATCTCCCGAAGTCATTGAAGCGGCAAGAACAGAGGCAAGTGCTAAAAATGATAAATCTTCAAAAAATGCAGCGCAGAATGCCCCTGCCATTGATTCACGGTTTGCTAAAATTTTTATAAAGGATGCTTTAAAATCTATCACTGCGTTGGATGCAATAAGCAAAAAAGAGTCATATAATAAAGATATACGCACGTATATTATTCATGTACACGGAATGAAAGGGGCGCTCGCAAATATCGGAAAAAAGGATATCGCCAACATTGCGTCTAAATTGGAGATATCGGCACGAAGCGATGATACAGAAACACTCTTGTCCGAAACTCCGGCGTTTCTGGATTTGCTGCGGGCAGTTGTAGAAGAACTTACGCAAAAAGTGGAAACAGAAAGCAGCGATACAGCAGATGAAGACTTGTCATATTTGCAGGAACAACTGTCTGCGCTTAAGGCAGCGTGCGAGAATTACGATGAAAAAACAGCGGAGAATATAATAGCCGAAATTGGAAAAAAAACATGGTCAAAGGCAACCAAAGAACTGTTAAGTTCCATTTCCGGGAATTTGTTGCACAGTGATTTTGATGAGGTCGTAAAGGTTATAAACAAGTTTATGGAGACGCTATAAAGTAAACCTGTACGCTACAAAGGTCAATTACCCGGAAAAACATTCCTGTTGAGGTTTAGCGGAAGTCAAATCTTTGGGGTGCATAGGGATTTTAGTAAATCCATATTTAGTTGATCAAAGTTTTTTATAATTAAATCAGCGCTAGAAATGTCCTGCTTGCCCGAAGAAGGATTCTGGTAGCCTATGCACTTCATTCCTGCTTTTTTTGCCGCAGTAACACCGTTATATGAATCTTCAATAACAATGCAATTTTTTGGTTTTACACCAAGTTTGGCTGCTGTTTCAAGAAAAATGTCCGGATCGGGTTTTCCATGCTTAACCTGGAAACCGCTTAGATAAACAGGAAAATATTGCAAAAGGTTTGACGCTTCAAGAACTGTTTTTATAAGATCCGGATGGGAAGAAGATGCAACTGCTGTTTTAAGCCCTTCTGTTTTTATTGCTTCGATAAGTTCCTTAACTCCGTCAATGGGGGGAATCTCTCCCACATTTCTAAAGTAGTTGACCCGGAATATTGTATCTTCTTCTACAAGTTTTGAAACAGATTTTTTAAGATGATATTTTTTCTTTACCCTTTCCCACATCTTGTCCATTGCAAGTCCAACAAAAGAATGGATTTCTTCTTCCTGAATGGAAATTCCAATTTTTTCCAGAATAAGTTTTTCTGCTTCAAAATGATATATTTCGCTATCGACAAGGACGCCATCCATGTCAAAAATAACAGCCTGGATCATATCCATATTTCTTTAAAGCTGTGTGTTTTTTCGCAATATTTACATTTAAATTTATCATCTGTTATTCTTATGAATTCAGCAGGGACATTTTCCCCCTGCGAACTGTGGCATATGCAGTCGCTGTTTTTACAGCAAATATTTGGAAAATTATAAATTTTAGGAGGCATGGTAAGTTTAAGCTTTTTTACAACTTTTTTATCTGTGATTACATTTATAGTACAGCCTGGAGCAAGAGCTGCTATTTGTTTAAGTTTTTTGATTCCAGGTTCTGTATATCCGGGTCTGAATATTATACCTTTCATTTTATCAGGTTCTGTTCTGGACCTGCTTATCCATTCGCCGCCCTTGCCGTAGAGGTCAAGAACACGGATCATTCTTGCAAGATGGTCTCTTATATCTTCTTCTTTTTCTCCCCTGCATATATGATCTATTACAAGTCCGCTTGATATGGGCTTGACCCCTTCGGCATAATCCTTTCTCATCTGGTCGCCCTTTACAGGAGCTTCTTTGATAAAATCTGTGGCATCGGGAGTTTCTGTGCTGCCTTTTGTTATTCCTTTGAAATCAGCGCCTGTTTTTCCTGCTATAAGGCCAAGAAGAATTATTCTTATCAATTTTCCGTTAGCAGATTGATTTTCCCATCCGTTTAACGGAGTTGTATCAAGAAATGTTGGAATTGTCGGGTGCAGTTTGTGCCTTGGAAGAGGATGGTAAAAAATAGTCCCTTCCGGGATTTTATCAAGAAATTCTTTTCTGAATGTTATTTTATAACGAAGCTCTTCCTGTCTTTTTAATATTGCATCTCCCATGCGCTCAAGCTGCGGTCGTGTAAAATACCACATTGGCGCTGTATCGTTACTGTCTATATAATTATCTATTGAATCAAATATCCTTATTTCAAAACCATTCTTTTTCATTTTATTGATATAATATTCCGGCATTGCGAGTTCGGGTGGGGCAATCAGGTCGACATTTACTTTTTTAAATATTAAAAGACCTTCGGCTTTTGAGTGGATAGTTCTGCCATGAAACAAATCTCCTACAAGCGCTATGTGTATCTGCTCTCTGTTCCAACTCAATTTTTCGAGGAAAGTAAATTCATCAAGAAGTTCCTGGGTAGGGTGCTCATGCCTGCCGTCTCCGGCATTTATAAAAGCAGGGATTTGCTTCATCTTGTTCCGTTGCGCATAGAGTTTTCCGTTTTCCTCAAGCCATCTGCATAATCCTTCCTGTCTGCTTCTTACTATAAAGATAAGGTTGTCATATCCGCAAAGTGTGTTAAATGTATCTGCAAAGCTTTCACTTTTATTTATGGAGGAATAATCTGCTTCGAGTTGATTGAGTTTTACCTTGTGGAAAGCTGCTGCATTTTTAAAAGATTCTTTTGTTCTTGTTGAATCTTCTATAAAAACTTCATATACACCAAAATCGCTGTCATTGATTCTGAATTTTTCAAGAGCATCCAGATTGTTTTCTGTTATGGCTTTTTTAAGTTCTTTTGTTTTTTCAAAAAGATAAAGCCTTTCATCAAGTGAAAAATCATCTATTACCGTAAAGCTTCTTCCTCTGAATGGACTATCCATAATATCCCTCCCTAAGCAAAACTGTTTTTAGCAAAAAAAATGCCGGCTTGAGCCGACATTTGTCATAAAAAATAATATTTTAAATACAAGATAAATTTGCTGGAAAATAGTAATTTAACTGAAAAATTATAAAAATAGATCATAAATCAATTAATAATATATGATAAAATGATGATTGTCGAGTAAAAATGGGTGTAAGAAAATAAAAACCTTTAATTGACAGAATTGATACCAGAACTTAAAATATATATATGGAATATAAAATAGTTTTAATAAAGGTTGAAAAAAGAACATCCTCTGCTTCTGAAGTGCAAAAAATACTTACAGATTATGGTTCCAATATAAGAGTGAGACTTGGCCTTCATGATTGTGTTGACAACAACAATTGCTCCTCTTGCGGACTTATTTTTCTTGAGATTTGCGGCGATGAAGCAGTTATTGGCAAAATGATTGATGCTCTTAATGTTTTAAAAGGAATTTCTGTCAAATACCTGAAAATTTAGCTAAAAAATTAGCTTCTTTTTTGCATTATTTGTCTCTAATTTGCGCATAAATTATGCTGTTTTTTGGAATATGGGTGTTTTCATTATTTTTGGCAAGATAGCTAAAGGTATGCCCCTACAATAAGTTGGGTGGTTGTTTCTGCCTGCGATGGGATAAGTATCCAAGAAAATAAAAACAGGTAAATTTTACAGCTAATTATTGCCGATATATATAAATAAAGGAAAAAATAAGGCGATGATTTTTGATTCTAAAACCATGTATACTCATGCTCTCTATATACTTGAAAAATATAAGTCAGATCCTCTTTATATTGCCCAATATCTTGGGGAACTTCTTAAAAATAATTCCTCATTACGAGAGAAAGATATTTTTATATCAAAAATCCAGGAAATTGTTGATGAAGCCCGTGAAAACAAATCTGAACCAAAGAAGAGTGATGATGTTTTAGATGAAGAAGCCTTGAAAGCTGCAAAAGATTCGAAAAATAATGATCTTGAACAGCTTCTCGAAAAGACAGTAAAAGAACTAAGAATCAGAAAAACAATAGAAGATTATTATCTGCCAAAACAACTTGTAGACGCAATAATAGAATTGGGAGCAATACCGGAAAATTCCATAGAAACCAATATAGGAGTTGCTTTTCTTGATATTGCCGACTACAGTTATGTTTCAAAATTCCTAAGCCCCATGGAAAACCAATCTGTTTTAAATGGTCTTTATTCCTGTTTCAACTGGGTTTTGAAAAAAAGATTAGGATATCTTAACAAAATTGAAGGCGACAGTATTATGTTTCAATTTGGCGGACTTACAGACCCTGTAACCCGTCATATGGAAGAAAAAAGCGCTGTAAGACATATTGCAAAAGAACTTTTTTATACCTGTGTTGAGCTTCAAAAAGTATGTTTTCTATTTAACCAGGCAGATAGCAGTTTTTTTAATGCTGATATGGATCAGGAAACAAAAGATGCGATCCAGATAGCATATAATATAATTGGAAATTTAAGGTCAAATAGTGATTTTTTT
>WRFK01000013.1 GCA_009778835.1 Spirochaetaceae bacterium | reverse complement strand
CTCTCTCTCTCTCTCTCTCTCTCTCTCTCTCTCTCTCTCTCTCTCTCTCTCTCTTAGACTCACCGATTTCTTAAATTTCGCAAAAAAAATTTACCCAAATTCTCATATTATCGCACCAATAAAACTTTATTTATCGAACATTCAAAAATATATCAATCAAAGTTTTGATAATCTCAAAAACAAAGGAGTAAAATATGAAATTATTTAAAAATGAAATGCAAAAAGAAAAAATTTATTTAATCGCTAGCGCAGCCTTGATTCTTATTGGATTAGGAATCTGTTTATGTGAAGATGGGGCTTGTGCAGTTAGCTACTTTACCTATTTAATTAACTTTTTCTTGGTTGTCTATCTTATAGCCTCTATTTTCTTAAACAATAAAAATGACAAGATTTACTCTTATTTTTCTTTTAGTTTTATAATAGCTATTTTTATAACATGTTATCTTTATACCTTTGTACTTATAAAAATAGATCCTGAAAATTTTAAGCCTCTTTTTTCATGTGAAGCGTCAATTGAGAGAAATATTCATAATATTATACTTCACTTGATTTCGTTAATTTTGCTCATTTGTAAATATTTTATTTTTGATAAAAAAGGATATTTTACATACAAACACTTTCTTTGGGGAATGGCTTTTCCTATTGGATATTGGCTATTTTTTATGATATTTGGCAGTAAAATCAATTGTCCTCAGTATCCCTTTATAAAACCAGATCTTTGTTTATTTGGAACCATACTAGAGCTTATAAAATTATTAATACCATTTACCATATTCGGATTCCTATTAATCGTTTTAGATAAAACTTTAGTTATTAAAAATAAAAAAGAATAGGGGGAAAAAGTATGAACAATGATGCAGAATATTGGTTTAACAAAGGAAAGGAATTATTCAATTCCAAAAAACTTGAAGAAGCAATAAGTTGCTATGAAAAAGCCACAAAACTAAATCCCGACTATGCAGATGCTTTTGTTTATTGGGGAAATGCGCTTTATGAATTAGCTGAAATCGAACAGGACGAAACATTATTTAGAAAAGCAGTTGAAAAATATGACAAAGCTATAAAACGCGCCCCAAATCATGCAGATTGTTATTATAATTTGGGAAATGCGCTTTTCAGAATAGGTGACATAACAAAGAATGAAACACTATATATAGAATCAATTGAAAAATTTGGTAAAGCCGCACAAATTAAACCGGAATATGCTTTTAATTTTATTTATCGGGGAGCTACTTTTGTCAAAATAGCTAAAATCATAAACAGCGAATCTTTATTCAAAGAATCAATAAACTGTTTTCAAAAATATGGAAAAGATATTTTACATATATTTATTTCTTTGGATGAAAACGACAAAAAATATTTCCTGCAGGAAGAAATACTACATCAAATGTTGGATATGGATACCGACGATGGACTATTTTTTAGAGAAATTACAAAAGGCATAAAAGAATTAAGCAAATATAAAGAGGTTTATATTCGCTCTATTAAAATAATAAGCAATCTGCATATAAATAATAAGTATAATGATAAATCAGTGGCACATTATACCACGAAAACAGTTTCGCAAAAACAGTTATTCGAATTTTCAAAATTCCGGTTAAATGCCATAAACTATTCCAACGACCCAACAGAAGGGAATATTTTACTCGACTACCTGTTTGGAAAAACAAAAACTCCTGTAAGACCAATATCAAATATAGGATATGGAGCTTTTGCAGGTTGCTTTATATTTAAGCACAACAGTTTAAATCAATTTCGGCTTTATGGCAAAGAAAACGGAGTGGAAGGAACAGGATTATCTCTTGTTTTCAGAAATGGTTTTTTTAGCAAAGAAGCGCAAATGCCTATAAAAGAATTAAAAACAGATGACAATAATTTAAATGAAAAAGAAGAATTAAATAAATATGCGCTTTTTCGATGCATATATATTGATCCTACTAGCCAGCGAGTAGAAACAGTTGGGCACAAAGAGGGTTATCTTTTTTATCAAGAGAAAAATGAAGAAGAAACAGAAGATGATATAAAAACAAGAGTAGAAAACTATAATGAATATATTATTGATATTATCAAAAATATAAACAAGGAAATGGAAACATTAAAAAGCCTGGTTCAAAATTTAGACCCGGAAGTTGTTGGACAATTGCTTATCAATTTACGTTATCTTACCAAAGACATTGCTTTCAAAGAAGAACAGGAATGCAGAATAATAAAAATAATTCGCCTCAATAATAACGATAAAATTAAAAATGATAATTACAGAATGTATGTAGAATACGAGCCTCAAGTTTCCAAACACATAGAAAAAATATATTTTGGTCCAAAAGCTAATGGCATGGAATTATTTCAAGATTTTTTAACACATAAAGACTTGAATATTCCTACTGTAAAATCAGATAACCCCTTGTCATAAAGCGATACACCTTAAATGGCTGAATAATGATTATAGTTATTCGTTATATAACAAAATAGATTTACAAAAGGAGATAAAAATGAAAAGGATATTGATGTGTACATTGATCTACATTTTAGCAGCTAGCGCTTTTTTCGCGCTGCCACTTGGGATTCTGACAAGTTGTAATGCAGACCCGGATGATCCGCCACCGCCAATTACAGTGACGAAAGATGTAGCGGTGAGTTTTCCGGCGTATACTTCCGGACAGACGTCTATAAGTTTTGCGCCTACATATACTCCTGACGGTGGTTGGGGAGATCATTTTTCGGCTTCTGATATTACGTATACAGTAACATGTACTGAATTAGCCAAAACTTATGATAGTACAACTGGATTTATCGCAAGCATAGGTGAAGGGTATGCTGACTTCAACATATATGCTTTTACGCAGACGTTTAAGCTAGATAGTACGGTAATTGGTAGTCAGATTATAAAAGTAACCGTAATGGGTGGTAATTTTATGGCGTTAAAAGATGCTAATGATAATACCATAACCGACATTCCTTCCGTACCTTTAACGCTTAGTAAAGAAGTACAGCAGTAGGAATTATTTCACGCGGTGGCTGAGGTTCTCGAAGGCAACGAATAGGGATGGAAAAAAGGGATGGAGCCTCCGGTGGGGTATGGAGTACCTAATTTTTTCGTCCCTTCATATTTCATAGTGTATCATCAATGATTTTGGGAAATCAGCTCAGCCTTCGGCTGTAATTTTTAGCCTATCCAGAAAATTGTGTAATTAGAGATTATTTTATAATGTTTACCATGCTCTGGGTAACGGAGTTGTCCATGTACCCCGTAGGCTTGTTCATAATTCTGCTGTAGAGTTGAATCTATCGTTTTGTAAATTTATTCGGGGCAATCCCAAAAAGTGTTTTCTCAATTTATATTGTTTTATTTAGAGATTATTTCTTAATGCTTACCATGCTCGGGGAACAAACCCTTCGGGTATTTCGAGCTTCATGGTGTCACCGCTCTGCTCTATTAGATAGAATCCGGACTTGTGGGCATAGTCGCGTGTTTTGCTTGTCATTATGGCACCGGCAATCGCGCCATGGTATTTTCTTTTATCGTTCTTGGAATCTGCAATACAGCGCAAAACTTCCATACGGGCAATATGGTCGTCAACATCCTGCGTATGCAGTTTTGATTTAACTTCTACAGCTATAAAAATGTCGCTGTTTTCCAGAATAATATCAACTTCTGCTAAAAACTTTTCGGTTTCGGGATCTACGAACTTGCGTCCATTTGGGGTAATCTCGCTAAAATTAAACCCGAGGTTATTGAATTTATCCATAATGCCGGGAACAACTAGATGTTCTGCAAGTTCTCCAAAGCGGTTTCCCAGTTTGCCTATCTGCTTGCTAACTTCCTTAACTATCCGGTCAGTTTCCTGAATTTTCCGATCAGTTTCTTTCATCTGCCTATCAGTTTCCTTCATTTGCTCTCTGTTTTCCATCAGAGCAGCCCAGACTTTTTCAAAAGTTAGAGGTTCGTTTTGTAGTTCCTGCATAATATGCTCCTTATTTAAAATACTCTACATTTGTATAGCTGTCAACAAAAGTGTCGAAGCTATAACTTTATAACCGGGTAAAAGGGATGGCTGCTTTAAAAATTAAGAAAATATTTATTTTTGTTTGAAATTATTTTGAGTTTATTGAAGAATAGCAAAAGCCACTGAATAGAGAACAAAATGTTTCGCAAATGCACTACTTAAAAGAATATCAATGCAATAAATATTCTAATTTTATTTCGGGAAATATTGTATGTATTTTTTTTATTATATTTAATGTTGGATTTGATTTTTTTTCTAATCTTTGATAACTATATATATTTTTCATTCCCAACAATTCCGCTGCCTGTTTTTGGGTCATTTTAGAATTCGATCTATAATACCGCAATAATACTGCTAATGCTATTTCAGGTTCTACTGCTATTTTTATTAGATTTTTTTTAGAGTCCAAATTTTCATTAGGAAGAGGGAATACTACTTTTGTATCATTCGGTTCTTCCAGATATAAATTCAATGCCTCTTTGCAGGAAGAATATAATTCTTCAAGAGTATCTGCTTGCGTAACGCAACCTTTAAGCTCACAACATTCCGCCCAATAACCATTATTTTCTTTATATACTTTAAAATGATATGTCATTGTTTTCCTATTTTAGTTTGATTAATTAAATCCCTAACTTGTTTGTCTATTATAATCATTTGATGCCTGAGAGTACAATCAAGCTTGAAAGCGCGTTAGAAAAGCAGGATCATCTCGGACAATTTCAAGTAGCCGACGGGAAGCTCCTTCTGGTTTATTTCTGCCGTTTTCCCATGCTTCTACTGTTTTTGGTGAAACTCCCATTGATCCGGCAAATATTACTTGGCTTAATCCGGTCTTTTCCCGTATGCGTTTGATCTCGTTGGTATTAAAGGTGTCTACTGGTTTTATGGTCAGTTTTGTTTTTCGGGCTTTGATTTTTCCTTGTTGATAATCCGCAGCTTCGGTCAAGCCTTGCATAATGCTTTTGTATACGCTCATTTTTTATTCCTTTTCACGAATCATATTATTATCATAAATAAGCCCTATTTAATAGGGTTTATCAAAAATTAAGTTGTTCGTGCTGGTTTGTTTGCTTCGTGGTCAATTCCTTAATATTTTGCTTTGCGGCCTCTGTGGGCTTTGCGCCTTAGCGTGATAAATTTCCAACATACGTTGCCAATTAACAACAGAATTGAATCAAATTTCCAAAACTAATGTTTACCAGGATATGGAAAATGAAAAAGATTATTTCAATGATCTTGCAAATAATGTTTTTGGAATAAAATACCTCTTTCCCTACCAACGCCTTGTAATATCAAATATATTATCCTCTGCATCTGTTGACGAAAATAGCGATTCGGTTTCCAGACAAATAGTAATATTGCCCACAGGATATGGAAAATCGCTATGCTATATGCTTCCTGCAGTTATTTTGGAAAAACCAACTATAGTTTTATCTCCTTTGTTAAGTCTTATAAAAGACCAATCACGAAGACTTGAAAACGCAGGAATTAGCTTTAGTGTTCTTGCAGGGTTTCTTGACAAAGAAGAAAAACAAAAATCAATAGATAATATAAAAACAGGAAAAAGTAAAATCCTTCTTACAAACCCAGAATCCCTTTCTCTTTTTTTGGACTCTTTCAAGCCCATGGAAAACGTTACTGCCAATGGCTCTTCCGCATCCGCGTCTTATATAAGCCACCTTGTAATCGATGAAGCGCACACCTTGCCCGAGTGGGGAGAAACATTCAGAAGCGCATTGTTAAAAATAAAAGAGATAATCGGCATAATAAAGCCGGATTGCGTTACTGCTTTTACAGCCACAGCAACTCCTTTAATACTTAAAAAAATTCAAAACCATATTTTTGGCGATGAGCAAATAAATCTAATAGTAGGTAATCCGGACAGGCCAAACTTATTTTATAGGGTAATACAAACACTATCTATAGACAGAGAAACATATTCCATTGCAAAAAAATCAAAAAAACCCCTTCTTGTTTTTTGCAGAAGCAGGACCGATACAGAAATGACAGCGCGCTTTTTACGAAGAGCTCTTGAAAGCAAAGATATATTTTTCTATCATGCTGGACTTGAAAAAGAGGAAAAAAATAATATAGAGAAATGGTTTTTCCCTTCAAAAACAGGAATACTTGTCGCTACCTGCGCTTATGGAATGGGAATAGACAAGCCGGATATAAGAACAGTTATCCACCGCAATACTCCTCAATCTGTAGAAGCATATCTCCAGGAAGCAGGAAGAGGAGGCAGGGATGGAGAAATTTCAGAAGCTATTCTTTTGTTCGATGCTGCGGAAAAAAGGGAAAAATCGAAATTCCATCAGGAAAAAAATGATTCTTCAAGAATGGCTCAAATGATTGATTATGCGGAAAATAATTTAACCTGTAGACGACACAAACTTCTTTCTTACTTTACAGATGAAATTCCTGTATGCAGTGGTTGCGATATATGCAACAAAAGTTTTATACAAGAGCCCGAAGGAGTTGCAGAAATTATAAGCCTTATAAAAAATAATAACAGAAAACTTCAAAAAAAAGAAATTGTTGATATTCTTGCAGGAGCAAGAGAAGATCACGATAATAGTATTTGGTACAGAATGTCAAAAAATTATGGAGCATTATCTATTTGGCAGAGGAGTTTTATAGAAGAAGCAGTTGATAAACTGGTAACAGAAGGAAAAATAAAAAAAGGAAAATATATCTGGAAAGATGTTTATTCTGTCAGCAAATATTAAATAAGGCTTAAGGCCTTATTTAATATTTGCATACAATCCATACCTATCAGAATAAACATATCTCGCCCATTTTAAAAAGGTATATTTATTCTGTCTAGAACCTATATTGTCAGCTATTACTCGTGATATAAATAACTATGCAGCTTACATTTTTGGGAACAGGAACTTCCCATGGAATTCCTGTAATAGGATGCGGATGCAAAGTTTGTACATCCAATAATGAAAAAAATAAAAGAACAAGATCATCTGTATGGATTGAAACTAAAAACTCATCATTTATAATCGATATAGCTACTGAATTCAGAATTCAGGCAATAAGGGAAAAAATAAAAAAAATTGATTTTGTCCTCTTAACCCATTCCCATGCAGACCATATCCATGGAATAGATGACCTTCGCTCTCTTACAAGAGTCGGCACTTTGCCTGTATATGGGAATTCGCATACAATAGCAGATGTTACAAACCGCTTCAGTTATATTTTTAAAAATACCGGCTATACCGGAGAAAAACCCAAACTTTCTTTTACCTCAATAAGTGAAAATAATGTTATAACTTTCGAAGGAAAGCTTCTGTCCGATATTGGCAGTGATTTTTCTAAAAAAAATATTATCCCGGTCCCTATTAAACATGGGGATCTTGATATTTTTGGATATAAAATCGGAAATCTTGCTTATATTACTGATTGCAGTTTTATTTCCGAAAAATCCATGCAGTTTCTGGAAGGAATTGAAATACTAATAATTGGAGCGCTTAGATATAGAAAATACTCATCCCATTTTACAATAGAAGAGGCATTAAAAATTATAGATATATGCAGGTGTAAAAAAGCATTTCTTACCCACTTTTGCCATGATATTAATCATAAAAAGCTAAAAAAAGAGCTTCCTGACCATGTAATGCCGGCATACGATGGGCTTAAAATAAGTCTGTAGCATTAACACCAAGACACAAGTGTAGTTGTTAGTATTTTTTATGGGATTTTAAGAGATTTTGATAATTAAACTTTGGTAATTTTGCCTTTTTTAAGACATGATGTACAGATTTTAACAGATTGTACCTTACCTTCTACAACTCCCCTAACCTTTTTTAAATTAGGTCTCCATACTCTTCTTGTCTTATTATTGGCATGACTCACTTTATTTCCTGTGAGAACACCTTTTCCGCATAAGTCGCATCTACGAGCCATTTTTTCCACCTTATAATTATGGCATAAAAGCCTATTATTGTTAAAAAACCAGGCAAAAAAGGTATAACACCCTTTTTTTACCAATTTTACCGGCAAGCAAGCCTGCCGTACCCATCGCTTTATCAGCTAATAAGCTTTAAAACCATAACAATTTTTTACATTTTTGTAAATATTTGTACAGATAATTTTATGGATATATATTGAATTTTGATATTTTATAGTATATTTTGTCTATTCTTTAATAAGTAAACTATGGATATTACATTTTCACAATTATTAACTTATATTTTCTGGATAAATGCTGTAATAGCGATTTTTATCATTATTCTGGATAACAGGTCTCCGCAAAGCTCAATAGCATGGATATTGCTTATACTCTTTTTCCCGATTATTGGACTTATTTCCTTTATATTGTTTGGAATCAACTGGAAAAAGACAAAACTTACAAAGCAGAGTCCGGACATTATATTTGCAAAAATTCTTGAGACAATATTGAGAAATCAGAAATATTTTCTAAGTGAAATAGCTACGTCTGTTTCCGGTGAAAATGAAAGCGGTAAATATAAATTAATGAGTTTGTTGTTAAATTCAAATAGTTCTATTTTAACACTCAATAATAATTGTAAAATTTTTAATGCAGGAGAAGATTTTTTTGAAGATCTGCTAAAAGAATTAAAAAACGCAAAAAGCTCAATACATATGGAATTTTTTATATGGACTTCGGATAGACTTGGGGAAGAAATAAAAAATATTTTAATCCAAAAAGTTAAAGAAGGTGTTGAGGTAAGGCTTATTTTTGATGGTGTAGGCTCTTTTGGAAGAATAGCTTACAAATACAGAAGCGAATTAAAGCATTCAGGGGTTAAATATAAATATTATCTTGATCTTGTAGCCCCTTTTTCAATAATAAAAGTAAATTACAGCAACCACAGAAAAATCGTAGTTATAGATGGAAAAATTGCCTATACAGGCGGAATGAATGTAGGTTCTGAATATATTACAGGCGGAAGAAGGTTTAAAACATGGAAAGATACCCAAATAAAATTGATGGGAGACAGTGTAAAGCTTATTCAAACAGTATTTCTTGTAGACTGGTATAACAGTAAAAACGAACTTCTTCTTGATGATAAATATTTTCCCAAAATTTCAGATACTATGCCGGAAATGCAAATACAGATCGCAACCAGCGGAGCAGATTCGGAATGGGATTCAATCCAGCAGCTCTATTTTGCAATGATAACTAATGCAAATAAAGAGATATATATTCAAACCCCATATTTTGTTCCTGATCAAAGTATAATGACTGCTCTTGAAACAGCAGCTTTAAGCGGTATAAGTGTTAATATTCTTATGACAGGAATTCCCGATAAACCAATACCTTTCTGGGCTGCGCATACCTATTTCAAACCTCTTTTAAAAGCAGGTGTAAATATTTTCCTGTATAAAAAAGGATTTATGCATTCAAAAATTGTAGTAGCTGACGGACACATGGTTTCAATAGGAAGTTGTAATTTTGATATCAGAAGTTTTCATATAAATTTTGAAATTAATACAATAATATATGATGCAAATCTTGCAAATGAAATGATTGATAATTTTTATAATGATCTTAGATTTTGCGAAACTGTATCTAAAGAATATCTTGATAACATTGGTATATTAAAAAGCTTTCGTAATTCTGCAATGAGAATATTCTCGCCAATTATGTAACGCATCGGGCATAATGGAATAAGCAAATTTCTTTTAATAAAAAAGCCGGACAACGCGCTGTATCCGGCTATAAATTTGTTACTCGAAATAAGTTTTAGTAATTAAAATCAGCAATTTCTCTTTCGCTCTGATGTATTTTTATTCCAATTGGTTCAAGCATTGCAAAAACATCTTTTGGATCAAAAGCTTCTTCCGGAGTTACACATCCGATACCTTGCGCTTTACCTTGAGCAATAAGAAGAGCTGCTACACCCATTGGTGTCCCGACATTTCTTATATAAGCAGTAAGCCCTTCCCACCCTTTTACAGAGCCATCAGATTTTGGGTGAGTATGATAAAGAACCTGTTCATATTTTTTCCCGCCTCTTTCTCCAAGCATCTGTATATAGAGACAATAGCCGTAAACTTCTGTTACTTTTCCTGCTTCTTTCTGCTGTAAATATGCGCCAATAACATCTATTATTTTCATCTCTTGATTATTATATGTAAAAGATTCATTTTTCATTATTCCCCATTCATAAAGAGCTTTAATGAGTCTCATATTTTTCTGCGGCCATGTTCCGCGAACTTCTATAAGTCTTGGGGGTTTTCCAATCTTTTTAAGATAATCTGTTGCAGTAATAACCTCTGAATGAGGAATTATATATTGAGGATTTGTTCCATAAGGCGCAGGAGTGGGTATAAGCCTTTCTCTTGCGAATGGGGGAACCTGCTTCATCTCGCCATCTTCATAAACTACCCTGTTCTTAAGATCCGGGTTATATTCATATTGGGTTGTTTCAAATATTGCCGGAGAATACGCAATTGGCCTGAACGCGCAATGGCTTATTCTTACAGTATCCACTTTATCAAATTTTTCAGCACCTGCTCTTACCATAGAGTCGGTAAGACCGGGAGTCATTCCATATCCCAAAGCATGTATTTTATTATTCTTTTTAAAAAGATCCTGATATTTATATTCTGCCCCAAATCCATTCAGATTAAGTCCACTGCATCCTGCTTCTGCAATAACTTTTGTTGATTGGTCATTCAATTTTATTGTTGTTCCATCAAGAACTACATCATATCCTTTCAATTTTTTTATAGCATCTGCTTCATCATTAACATCAATTTTTACAACATCAATTCTTGGATCGCCTATTTCTTTTTTAAGAGCCTCTGCGGCATCAGTGTTGTATTCTCCAATAGTAATTTTATCGAATAAATCTTTACTTGAGTATTGAACAGCAGTTCTTAAGGCCCATCCGCATATTCTTCCTGCGCCAGCCAAAGCAAATAATTTCTTAGCCATATTGTACAATCTCCTTTTTATAAAGTTATATAATCCTTTTCATAAGGTAATATTATTATTGCGATTTATTGGGTTTATGTCAATAATATTTCTTTATATTATTCATTACATTTTATTATAACAGATGGTATAAATATAAAATATGATTATATTTATATAAACAAGGTGCTAATCAAAATTCAAATTATTTAAAAAAACTCTTCATATATTCTTTTGACCAGTTATTTGTGATTTCGATGAATTCATTCATTATTTTTGTGAAATACTTTTCTTTATGATATGTCAAAAAATATTTTCTCTTAAGTTCAGGAGCATTTATTTCAACACGTACGAGATCCCCTCTTGCTATCTCTTTTTCCACTACCTTACTCGAGATTATTGTTACACCCATTCCATTCTGAACAAGGGTTTTAATTGAGTCGCTGTTTGAAACTTCACATACAACATCAAACCGCATATTATATTTTTCCTGAAACTCATTTAATACATTTCTTGTTCCGCTTTCTGTCTCCGGCATAATTATGGGAACATTATCCATCTCTTTAGGTTCAATTATTTTTTTTGAAGAATATGGGTGAGAGGGATTCACAACCATTATTATACTTTCTTCCAAAATTTCTTTTACAACAATTTTAGGATGTTCTATTTCTTTTGATAAAAAGCCAAAATCACATTCAAGCTTTGATACATTTTCAACAACATGATAGTCATTAAATGTATCCACCGACACAAAAATATCAGGCAATTTTTGATTAAAATCAATTATAATTTCAGGCAGATAATATGCCCCAAAAGTTTCTGCTGTCGCAATTCCAATTTTTCCACTTTTCTGGTGCTGAAAATCCCTGACTGTTTCTTCTACCTGGGTCTCAAGCTCAAATATTTTTTCTGCAAGAACATATAAAGCTTCGCCAGCATCTGTAAGTATTACCTTTTTCCCTATTTTATTAAAAAGTATAAGATCATAAGTTGATTGAAGTTCCTGTATCTGTCGGGTAACAGCAGGTTGCGTAATACATAATATATCTGCTGCCTTTGTATAGCTTCCAAATTTTGCTGTGTAAAAAAAAGTTTTTAAATGATATAAGTTCATAAAATGTAATTTACCTTATAATAAAAAATTATATAAACACAATACTATATAGTGGTTAAAATAAAAAAGCTGCTGTATTTGTATTACAGCAGCTTATTAAATCTTAAAAATTCAAATAATACAATGATTATTTAATAAGACCTTTTTCTCTCCAGAATTTTTCAGCGCCTGGATGATAAGGAATTGTGTTAGGTCCATATGGATTACCCCTAAGAGCATTAGAAACTGTTACGTCTTTTGCTGAGGGGAATACACTCTGAACTTCTTCAAGACCTGGTCCAAAGATAGCTGCAACATAAGCATAAATAAAATCTGCTGGAACATCTTTGTTTGCAAGAGCAAATCCACCAAGGAAGATTGTTTCAACTGGTTCGGTCTGTCCATTATACATACCACCTGGTAATGTATAGTAATCATACCATGGAAGTCTCTTAATAATTTCTTCTCTGTCTTTACCATCAATTGGGAGAATCCTAATTGGGTTCTGAGCAGAAAGTTCAATTATAGCGCCTGCAGGCTGAGCTGTTTCAAAAGCTACGCAGTCAAGAATTCTGTCTTTGAATGCCATTACTCTTTCATTGTGTGAAAGTGGTCTCCAGTTCATGTCTTCTTTCTTAACTCCATATATTTCGAAAACCTCAAGCCAGCTATATTCATCGCCAGATCCTGGGCTTCCGGGTGAAAAACCATATGATTTACCTGATACTTTTCTATCAAAGTCTCTCATTGTTTTTACCGGTCCATCTTTATGAACAACTGCTGTCAATGGAAGGTTATAAGCATTAAAAAGGAACATAAGATTATCATATTTTCCATCTTTCTCAAAAGGGCCTGTTCCAAAATATGCATAGTTAGCAACATTTGGTTCGCACATACCCATATTATACTGCCCTTGTCTCATAAGTCTAACATTTTCTGTTCCGCCGCCTGAAGACTGTACGGTAACAACAATGTTACCATGTTTCATTGCAACACCTGCCATTCTACTAACGAATGGGTACCATGACCCACCCAAGCTAGAGCTTCCCATTATAGCAGTGTATTTTTTACCACCTGTTTCGCCTGATCCAGTTGCAAATGCAAATGAAGTAAGCAAAACTGTAATCAGTAAAAAAAGGACTAATCTTTTCATACTTTTTCTCTCCTTAAGTTTGCTCTAAATTTATATTAGATTTTCATTAAATTATTGCTCTATTTCTTTTTTTTGTCAACCAAATTTTAACCAATCGTCAAATTTTAACCGATTTTTAACATTTATAATTAATTTGACCGGAAATAAATAAATTTATATTTTTTATCTATTTATTTTGAAAGAAGAGAAAATTTAGAAGTTTTTTAAAAAAAACAGGGGCAAATTCAATTTTTTTGCACAAAAACCCAATACATACCCCTGTTTTATATTAAAAATCCTTCTATATTATTTTAAAAGGCCCTTCTCTTTGTAGAATTTTTCAGCTCCTTTATGAAATGGAAGAGCGCCACCTTCATTACCGCCTATAGAATTCTCAAGGGTTATTTCTTTTGTAGCTGCCGCAACACCCTGAACTTCTTTAAGTCCTTTTCCATAAACAGCAGTAAGGTATTTGTATATAACATCTTCAGGAACATCTTTATTTGCAATAACAAAGCCACCAATATATATAGATTCAACATCCTGATCTACACCATTGTAAAAACCTGCTTTAATAACATAAGGGGCATACCATGGGTAATTTTTAATTATTTCATCCCTTTCTTTTCCTGCTATTTCAAGTATTCTTATAGGTGTTTGAGCAGATGCTTCAATAATACTTCCGGCTGGCTGTGCTGTTGTATAACCTATTCCTTCAAGAAGCCTGTCTTTAAAAGCCATTACTCTTTCATTGTGTGAAAGCGGTCTCCAGTTTATATTATTTTTATTTACGCCATAAGCGCTAAAAATTTCTATCCAGCAGTATTCATCGCCGGATCCCGGGCTTCCGGGTGAAAAACCATATTTTTTGCCGCCATTTGTATCTGAATTATAGTCCTGCATAGTCCGGATAGGTCCATTTTTCATAACAACAACACACGCTGCATTTGGATAAAGGTTTGTTACAAAAGTAATATTCTCATATCTGCCATCTTCCTTGAAAAAAGCCTCTCCCCTATATGCATAGTTTGCAATATTTGGTTCGCATAAACCCATATGATATTGATTTTGTCTCATTAATCTTACATTCTCTGTGCCGCCTCCTGAAGCCTGTACAGTTATTGTAAGCCCTTCATACCTCATCGCAACTCCAGCCATCATTGCGGCAGTAGGATACCATGTTCCACCCAAGCTAGAACTACCCATGATAACTGATTTTGATGCATTTTTTTCTCCGCTACCGGTAGCAAAAAGAAGACCAGCAAGCATAAAAAATACAATAAGTAGCAATAAAAATTTCTTCATAAAACCTCCATTTCGATTAAACCTAAATAATAAATTCATGGATAAAGGATTAAAATCCTTGGGCATTATCTTATTTGAAACAGAGTTTGTCAATAATAAAATCTTATAATAATAATCATATTTAATCATATTTAATCATACTTAATAGAATTATTATAAGCTTTTATAATATCAGAAGAATATTTCCTTATGTAACTTATGATTGTCATGATAAAAAGTTATTTTGTATATACAATTTATTGACCTGTTATTTTTAATAAACTATAATTCTATTTATTAAGGAGAAAATATGAGTGAAAAAACTGATAACCAACTGAAACTGGAAGGGGATATTAATATTTCTGAACAAAGAAAAAAAT
>WRFK01000012.1 GCA_009778835.1 Spirochaetaceae bacterium | reverse complement strand
GGAGCAGGATAGCTCCCTCGCACTCCAAAAAATTTAATTAGCATAAACCTATCCTTTTATTGAAATAAATTGAACATTTCACTCATTTTATTCCCTTAGTATAATTATACATATCAGTTTTTATTATTGTCAAGAAATGTTTTTTGTGCGCTATTTAACTCATTCAACATGCTGATTACCCTGATATCATCAATTCTATGACCTGCTGCTCTGATTCAAAGACCCCAAGGCTTCGGATAAAGGATAAATAGAGCAAAAAGCTATATTGAGCTCTAATAAGCTGGTTTTGATTTAAACTTACCATTGCTACAGCATCTGAAAGTTCAGATATTGATGCTGATGAAAGCCTGTATAGTTCCATTTTATTTTCAAGCTGTTTTTGTGAATATTCCAGAGCTTTGCGGGAAGAAATAACAGAACTTGCCTGCGCTATGCAGTTTAGAATCCCGGACTGTATTTCAATGTCCAAAGAGAGTTCTGTTTCCCTGTAATCAAGGCTTGCCTGTTCCTGTGCTATTTTTTTATTTTGAATATTATTTCTTGTTACCCAAAGATTTAATGGGATACTGCCGGATATGGATAGCTTTCCCGGTAAAGTATCTGAACCATAAATGTTATTATAAGTTAATCCTGTTGATACTCCAAGATTTATATGGGGAAAATAATCTTTTGTAGCCAAATCAACTGCTCTGTCTGCTTTCTTCGACGAAAGAGAAGATTTTGCAAGCAAAGGGTTGTTTACATATATTGTTTCCCAAAAAGTGGAATTTATTTTATCAACTTCGTTATCTGTAAGTTTGGAAAGTTTTTGAATTGCATTCTCATAGGTTTCAAAATCAATTGCTTCCAGCCCGGGTATTTCCTTTAAACCTGTAATGGATTTTAGCTTTGCTATGCTAAGGGCAAGATCTCTTTTTGCAAGGCTTTGATTTGTCTTTTTTGATTCATTTTCAGCTACTGCCTGCAAATAATCTCCAATGCTTATAACTCCGCTTTCGTGCCTTATTTCTGCGATTGCAAGACCAAGCATTGAAACTTCAAGCAAAGAGTTTGCTGCATCAAGAGATGCCTGCGATTCAAGAACTCCGTAATATGCAGCATCTGCGGAATCAAGCACTCTAAAATATTCCTGTAAAGCTTCTTTTCGCGCTATTTCTGTTGAAAGTTTATTTATGGAACTTATAACGGAATTTCTCCCTCCATCCCATATTTTTTGAGAAAGACTGATATTGGCTCCTGCATCATAACTATCTGTAATGTTTGTTTCTCCTCCCCAAAGGTTTCCTCCTGCAGAACCTCCAAGGGAAAAAGAGGGTAAGTTATTATAATTCTGCGCTTTTTCGTTAAGAATAGAACTTTCTATGGATAAATTAAGTTTTGAAAGTATTTTGGAATTTGATAATGCAAAGGAGCGTATTTGATTTATATTTAAAGCATCTTCTGCAATACAAAATGCTCCGAAAAAGATAAATAAAATTACTGCCAAAAATATTTTTAGCTTCATAATTAGCTCCTTTTACTCATAACGCAGCGCATCAATGGGATATAGTCCCGCTGCTTTTCTTGCCGGATAATAGCCAAAAAATATTCCAACTATTGCCGCAAATAATACAGAGATAAGAATAACCACAGGATTTACATATGTCTGGATAGACATAAATGTAGTTAAAAATTTACAGACCAATATAGAAAAAATAATTCCTATAATGCCTCCGATAAGGCTTAGGATAATTGACTCTGAAAGAAATTGAAAAAGTATATCTCTTTTTCTCGCTCCTACTGCCATTCTTATCCCTATTTCTCGTGTGCGCTCAGTTACCGAAACAAGCATTATATTCATAATACCTATTCCTCCTACAACAAGAGAAACACCGGCGATTGCGGCAAGCAGATTTGTGAGCACCTGAGATGTTTTGGATACTGTTGCAATCAGATCAGCCATATTCATAATATCAAAAGTAGCAGCGCCATATTGAGTTATATTATGAGCTTCGCGCATTATTATATCTATTTCTTTTTGCGCCTGGGTCATGTAATCTTCCCTGATAACGCTTAATGCAATTGAATTAAGTGTTTGCGTCTGGCTTAAACGGGTTAGGGCAGTATCAAGAGGCACCATAACAACATCATCCTGGTCATTTCCCATAGCGCCTACGCCTTTCTTTTCAAGAACCCCTATAACTTTAAAATGATTTGTTCCTATACGGATAGATTGCCCAATGGGATATTCTGTTTTAAAAAGTTCCGATGCTACTGTAGTGCCTAAAACCGCTACTTTGTTGCGTGATGCAAGATCTTTTTCTTCAAAAAAATCCCCTTCCTGCACATCCCAGTTTCTTATTATAAGGTAATCGGGCTCGACTCCCATTACAGTTGTACTCCAGTTGCTGCTTCCCCCTACGATACTAAAATTTCTTTGCCTTATGCCGGAAACAGCTCTTATATAGCTGGCTTCATTTCTTAATTTTTCAGAATCAGCTTTTGTAAGCCGGTTTGGTATTGTTGTCCCTCTTCTTGGCGTAACAGTAATAAGGTTGGTACCCATAGAGGAGAGTTGGGATTCTATTTGAATTCTTGAACCATCGCCAATAGCTACCATTACAATTACAGAACCAACTCCTATAATGATGCCTAAAGATGTAAGAAGGCTTCTCATCCTGTTTCTAAAAATATTTCTAAAAGAAGAATTTATAAGTTTTAAAGGGCCCATTTTATTTTCCTATTTTTTTTGAAGAATAGCATGTTCTTTTTTCCACTGCATAAGATCATCTGTTGCGCTTCTTCTCTCTTTTACGGGAATATCTGAAACCAGTTTTCCATCCCGCATTGTAATAATTCTTCGCGTATATGCGGCAAGTTCCGGTTCATGAGTTACCATGATAATTGTTTTTCCCTTGTTATTAAGATTTTGAAAAAGGGTCATTATTTCAAGGGTCATTTCTGTATCTAAATTTCCTGTAGGTTCATCTGCAAGGATAAAAACAGGATTATTTACCATTGCTCTCGCAATAGCTACTCTTTGCTGCTGTCCTCCGGAAAGCTGCGAAGGCTTATGGTATAGTCTTTCGCCAAGTCCAACTTCTTTTAATGCGGCAATAGCTTTTTCTTTCATATTTACCTTACGATCTTTTCTGCTGTAGAATAGGGGAAGTTCCACATTTTCAACAGCCGTAGTTCTTGCCAGCAGATTAAATCCCTGAAAAACAAACCCTATTTTTTTATTTCTGATCAAGGCAAATTCATCAGGATTTGCTTTTGAGGTGTTTATCTCATCAAGAAGATAGATCCCTTCGGTTGGTTTATCCAGGCAGCCAAGAATATTCATTAGAGTAGATTTACCGGAACCAGATGGTCCCATTACAGCAATGAATTCCCCCTTATCTACGGAAAGATCAAGCCCCTGTATGGCTTTTACCGTAATTCCTTCAAGCTGGTATAATCTTTTGATCCCTTTGAGTTCGATCATGGGCATAGAGATTTATATCCTTTCCTTAAGAATTATTTTTTTCCCTTCAATATTTTCATCTGTTATTATTTCTGTAAATGAACCATTGTTGATTCCTGTTCTTATTGCAATAACCTCCATCTGACCTTCGTTGTTTATGTACCAGAGAGTTCTTATATTTGCAGATGGTGACTTGCTGGCTTGCTGCGGTTGGGCTCCTCCTGTGGTCCTTCGTACAGGGATTTGAGGCATTACAAGGCTGCTTAATCCACTTTGCTTATTGCCTGAATTTGCCGCAGCTTGTTTTGCTTCCTGCGCTTTTGTGTATGCTTCCATAGCAACTTTTTTTTCATTTTCAGACATGATATTTAATTTTGCGTAAAATACTTTTTCTTCTATATCATCTTTGGTAAGTATCGATGGTTCATAACGGAGAGCTGCATTTGGAACAATCAAAATATTTTCTTTGCGTTCTTCTATAAATTGAATTTCACATGTCATTCCGGGGAGCAAACTTCCGTCTTTGTTTTCAACATTAATAATAACTTTATATGTAACAACATTGTCCACCATTGTAGGCATAAGATGATATTTTTCCACAATTCCCGAATAAACCTTCCCTGTTAAAGCTTCGAGGGTAAATCTTACATTCTGCCCTTTATGTATTGATGAAATATCAAGTTCATCCACATTTGCTTCTATTTGCATCTCACGAAGATCTTCGGCAAGTGTAAAAAGACTTGTTGAATTCATGCTTGAGCCTTCAACAACATTTTGTCCTTCATTTATTTTTCGTTCCAGTACAATGCCATCTATAGGGGATGTTATATATGCGTATTGATTGATCTCTGTTTCAATTACATTGAATGATGCTTCTGCTGCAGAAAGTTCTGCTGCATGGATATCAAGAGTGGTTTTCCCTGTTTTTAATTCAAAATCTGATATAAGGTTTTTCTCTGCCAGCTTGAGCTGGTTTTGATAATTAATAGATTGAAGCTGGTAATTTGCTCTTGCTTTTACAACAGAAGCAAGCTGCTGTTCCCTTTTTAGTTTGAGCATATCTGTATTCAGCACTGCGAGGATTTGCCCTTTTTTTATCTGATCATTAAAATCAACATATATTTTTTCAACTTTTCCGCTCATTTGCGCAAGAACACTTACTGTTGAAACAGGGGAAAGAGAACCGCTGCTCGATACTGTTTTTTCCAGAGTTCCCCGCACAATTTCCGTATAATCATAAGCTTTATTGTTATTTTTGTTTCCTGCTTTGCAACCTGGCAGAATAATAATTGCCAATATCATAAGCGCTGGAATAACAATTTTTTTAATATTCATATTTTCTCTCCTGAAAATAGAAGCAGATAAGCATATTTCTAGCATAACCTAAAACATAATATCTTAAAACTTTTTAACAAAAAAAGATATAATTTTTAAGTTAATTGCGCTTAAACACCACAAATATTATAAGCAATAATATTTGTAAAATGTTTAAATTTTATATGTATTTTGTGTGAATTTTTTATTAGTGACTGTAACAGTCATGGGATTATTGCGGATTAATGCAGATGATGTGGGGTTTTTGAACTAAGCTGTAAAAATCCGCGTGACTTTGTTAATACTCAGACTTTTGACTAATTATCTTCCAAGTTGTTTCTTTGCTATTTCCAGATTCTCTTTTGCAGTAGCATCATTTGGATCTATTTTAAGAGCAGATTCAAAATCTTCAACTGCCTTTTCATAGTTTTTATTGTTAAAGTATATAATGCCACGGTTGTAATACGATACTGAATGATTTGGGTTAATGCGGATGATATGGGAGTAATCTATAATTGCCTTGTCATAGTCGTTCTTGTTAACATAAGCAAGACTTCGGTTGTAATATGCATCTGCAGCATCGGGAGCAAAGAGGATCGCCTGGGTATAATCGGCAATTGCCTTGTCATACTCTTTTCTGTCAGCATACGCAATGCCGCGGTTGTTATAAGCATCTATATAATTTGGATTTAATTTAATAGCCTGTGAATAATTTTCAATTGCTTTGTTAGAATCGTTCTTCTTGGTATAAGCATTGCCCCGGTTGTAATACATCTCCGGAAAATTGGGGTTAAGGCGGATAGCCTGATCATAATCATCTATTGCCTTGTCATAGTTGGCTATTTCAAAATAAGCATTACCCCGGTTGTAATATGCCTCCGGGAAATCAAGATTAATTTTTATAGCCTGGGTAAAATCTTCAATTGCTTTGGCATAGTCCCTATTGAAAGCATATATATTGCCTCGATTGTAATACGCAACAGCGTTATTTGGGTTTTTGCGTATAGCTTCGGTAAATGTCAGAATATCTTGTGTCCATGCAAGAGAGGGCAAGAGAAATAGCGATGCCAATACCAGCATCCCCATAAAAAGTATTCTTGTTGTAAAAATCTTTTTCATTATATCTACTCCTCCCTAAAAAATTAGGGATTAGGGCTTAGGGAGATATTTACATATACCCCCAAAACCCATGATCCCATCTCTTTTTATGCGACAAATTAGATTTTTCTAATTCTTATCTTTTTTTGGTTACTAATTCCTCAAATTTTGTTCTTGTTTCTTCTCTCTGGCGGAAAACATTTTCCCAGTTTACCGGCATATTGTTTGCTCTTATGTCATTTGTAGGAATAGCATTAAAAGGAAGTCTGTGGAAATTGGTTCTGACTGAATGCATCCAGCCATCTACAATGGATTCCTGTCCTTCTGGTCCAAGTAACCAGTCTGTGATTGCTTCTGCTGCTTTGGTATTGTTGTTAGCATTCCATTGAGCGTTAACTGTCATAACTGTTGACGGAATAATGATGGTTCCATCTGTAGGATAGATAACTTCCAGTTTTGATTTTTCTTCCTGTCTTTTCTTAAGAACAGATTCTTCAAGAATCATAATAACTTTGCATTCTCCGGTTTCAAGTTTTGTAAGAGCTACAGAACCTGATTCGATTTTTACTCCCTGTTTGCCAAGAGAATCGAAATATCCATAACCGTATTTGTCCCTGAGAGCTGTAACTGATGCCATAGCTGTTCCTGAGGTAAGAGGGTTACTCATTGAAATAGCACCTTTTACAGATTCATTATTTGCAAAATCAAAAAGAGAATTAGGCAGTGTGTTTTTTGCAAATTTTTCAGGATTATAAGCTAATACCATGTTACATATTCTTACTGGATACCAGTAGCCATCTTTGTCATAATCAAAAGCAAGATTAGCTGCTTCTTTTGATTTGTAAGCATGAAGCATGTTTTTCTCTTTTAGTTCAAGAGAATATGCAGGTTCAGCTACCAACAACATATCGCAACCAAGTTTATTTGCTGCTATTTCTGCTGCAATTTTTGCCTGGATAGTTCCGGTTCCGCCATAGAAAAATTCAATTTTGCAGTTGGGGAATTTTTTCTCCAGAACTTTTGACATTGCTTCAATAACATCCTCATATATGGATGTATAGATCATGATTTTTCCTGATACACTATTATCAGAAGCAAGGTTCACTTCTTTTTTATCGCGGCTGCATCCAGCAAAGATTACCAGCATAGAAATAGCGATAATAAGCACAAGATAAAAAGCTTTTTTCATATATTCCTCTCCAAAAATAAAAATTTATTAATTCAGTTTATCCTTAAATCTATAAATCGTCAATGTCAATTAAAGAAAACAGAGGAAATATAAAATAGATGGAGAAAGAATAAACAAGAGGATTATTTACAAAAGAGTGAAAAAGCAAATAATTTATTAAATTTATTCGCTCTTCTCTTCGTAGACCAGAATATTCTTGATTCCAAGAGAAAGATTTTGTCCTTCCTTAAGAGTGTTAAAAGTGTTGCTTTCGGCAATAACCCTGATGATGTCATTATTAATAGCTATTCTGCAATCGTTTATGTCTCCTAAATAGAACATGGCGAGGAGTTTGCCTTCCAGTATTCCGCCTGGACAAGAATTTGGATCCGATGGAGAAAGGACTATATTCTCCGGTCTTATGGCTACTGTAACTTTGCCAGTATATGTTCCCTGATAAGGGATAGACTGACCAATATTGCTAAGCTCTATTTTTCCGATTTTGGCTTCGCCTTTCAGGAAATTAACTTTTCCAACAAAGTCTGCAACAAACTTATTTGACGGACGGCAGTAAATTTCTGTGGGCGGCGCAATCTGCTGTATAAGCCCGTGGTTAAGGACTATGATACGATCCGACATAGCCATAGCTTCTGTTTGATCATGGGTAACGTAGACAACTGTAATGCCGAATTTTTTCTGAATCTCTTTGATTTCAAAACGCATACTTTCCCTGAGCTTTGCGTCCAGATTGGAAAGCGGCTCATCCAGAAGGAGGAGATTGGGTTCCGAAACCAGCGCTCTGCCAAGCGCAACACGCTGTTGTTGTCCGCCTGAAAGCTGGGAAGGGATTCTATGTGAGTATGGTCCAAGATGAACAGTCTCAAGAACTCTTTCAACCTTTGCTTTTATTTCGCTTTTGGAAAGTTTTGCGATCTTAAGAGGATAGGCAACATTTTCAAAAACAGTCATATGGGGCCATACAGCATAAGACTGGAATACCATACCAATGCCGCGCTGTTCGGGAGGGACAAATTTTTTGGCGGAACTCACTACTGTGTTTCCAATATGGATTTCTCCGGAAGTGGGTTTTTCAAAACCAGCGATCATACGCAACATCGTTGTCTTTCCACAACCCGAAGGGCCAAGAAGAGTAACAAATTCCTTTTCAGCTATGAGCTCGGAAAATTCTTTTATAACTTCCACTTTGTCAAAATATTTGGTCACCTTATTAATAGTAATGCTAGACATGGACTCTCCCTTTTTTTAAACAGAAAATTTGCCGGCTGTGAGCTTATTTAGCAGCCAGTTCACCACAATAACCAGAATAAGAATCGCTGTAGCAAGCGCCGAAGCGGTCTGTTGGCTGTGAAAGGTTTGATAAGTATATAATTCATAACCAAGTGTTTTTGTGTTATTGGAATAAAGCAGGGTAGACATGGTCAATTCATAAAAAGAGGGCATGAAGATCAAGAACCAGCCTGCTACCACAGATGGGATAATAAGGGGTATGGTAATATCTTTAAATCCACGCAACCATTTTGCCCCCGATATTTGGGAAGCCTCTTCCAAAGAAGGCGAAATTTGGCTCATGGCAGAAACCACTGTCCTCATACCCATAAGAAGATACTTGATCATATATGCTATGATCATTATCGAAAGTGTGTTGTAGATGTTAATGCCGAACTTGCCGGACATTGCCATAATCAATGACAATGCAATAACAACGCTTGGTGTACCGCTTCCAACAGTTATGAGAAAATCGGGAATGCGGCGGCCTTTAACATTGGTTCTGATGAGTAAATAAGCCATTACGCAGGAAATTACCATACCGGCAGTGGCTGCTATAGATGCGGAAATAAAACTGTTCATTCCGGACTGGATTATCGATTTTCTGGTAAAAATCCGCTCCCAGTGCAGGAAAGTAATGTTATCCATAGATAACCCTTTTCCCATGTTTATTGTTATCGACGTTGTTGCAACAGTAAGGAATGGCAAGATTACAATGATAAATGCGAAAAGAGTTATTAATACAGTAAAGAAAAGTCTCCACCTGCCCAAGTCAACAATGTTTGGCCTTGTGGATTTTCCGGATACAGTTATGTACTGTTTTCGTCCCACTACAAAGGTTGAGACATAGAGAACAATGTTAGCGATTATCATCAGGAAAAACGCCAGAGTAGTCGCATCTGTAAGACCATCCTGTGAACCTATGTAAACATAGTCGATGATCCTTGTGGTTACTGTGTGAACTCTTCCCGGAGCGCCAATAATGGAAGGGATGCCGTAACAGGAAGCAGCTGAAACAAATACTAAAAGAGCTGCAGCTACGATGCTCGGGGCCATCATAGGCATAGTAATGGTGCGCAATGTCTTAAAAGGAGAAGATCCTGAAATTCGGGAAGCTTCTTCCAGCGATGGATCCATTTTTTCCATTGCTCTTGAAATTGTTATAAAAGCGTAAGGGTAGTAAAAGGTAGTGAGTACCCATACCAATCCGCCTATTGAATAAATGTTAAAAGGGGCTTTGTCTAATCCAAAAATATTCTGAATGAATACATTGAGGTTTCCAACTGTTGGATTAAGCAAGCGCAGCCATGCCATAGCGCCTACGTATGGAGGCACCATATAAGTCATGACGAAAAGAGTACGGAAGAACTTTTTTCCATAAAGGTTTGTTCTTCCTACAAGCCATGCAAGGGGAAAAGCAATCATGATTCCGAAAAGCATGGAAAGGCTTGCTGTAATAATTGTATTAGTAAAGGCATCCCAGTTAAGAGGATATGAATACATCCTCTTTAATGCTCCCAGGGAAAAAGTACCTGTTGAAAAGAATGCCCTGAAAACAAGATATAGGAGTGGAAAAACCTGAAAGACAAGAAGGAACGCAACAATTCCCCCGATAACCAGCCATTTTATATCAAAGTTAAATCTTTCTTTTTTTAGAAGTGGAAGTGCTACATCCTGCATAAATGCTCCATTATCGGGGTTTTTAGTAAACTTTTATTACAATATTATTTCTTTTTTGTTACGTTTTCTTCAAATTTGGTTCTGAGTTCTTCCCTTTGGCGATAACAATTTTCCCAGTTTACCGGCATACTATTGTCCCTGATTTGTCTGGTAGGAATTGCATCATAGGGGATTTTGTTAAAATTAAGCCTGGCTGAATGCATCCAACCATCTACAATAGCTTCCTGTCCTTCTGTACCAAGAAACCAGTCGGTAATTGCTTCTGCTGCTTTGGTATTCTTGTTAGCGCTCCACTGGTCATTGACTGTCATGATTGTAGAAGGAACTACTATAGTACCATCTGTCGGATATATAACTTCCAGTTTAGATTTTTCTTCTTCTCTTTTCTTCAAAACTGATTCTTCGAGGATCATGATTACCTTGCATTCTCCGGTTTCAAGTTTTACCAGAGCTACAGAGCCTGATTCGATCTTTACTTCCTGTTTGCCAAGAGCTGCAAAATACTCATAACCGTATTTATCTCTTAAAGCTGTAATTGATGCCATAGCAGTTCCTGAGGTAAGAGGGTTGCTCATAGAAACAGCTCCCTTAACTTTTGAATCAAAGGCAAAATCATAAAGAGAATTTGGAATGGTGTTTTTAGCATATTTTTCAGGATTATATGCCAATACCATATTACTTATCCTTACAGGATACCAGTAGCCATCTTTGTCATAATCAAAAGCAAGATGAGAAGCTTCTCTTGACTTATATGCATAGAGTAGCCCTTTTTCTTTTAATTCCAGTGAATAAGCAGGGTCTGCAACCATAAGCATATCGCAGCCCAGTTTATTTGCAGCTATTTCAGCAGCAACTTTTGCCTGAATTGTGCCTGTTCCGCCGTAGAAGAATTCAATCTGACAATTTGGGAACTTTCTGGCAAGAACTTTGGATACTGCTTCAATGATATCCTCATACATGGATGTGTAAATCAAAATTTTTCCTGTTGGACCATCATTCGATGTACTGGAAACAGGGGCTTTGTTACCTCGGCCGCAACCAGCAAAAATAACCAACATAGCGATAGTGAAAATAAGCATAAGACTAAAAATTTTTTTCATATATTCTCTCCAATTGTTATTATAATACTTATCATTTCATCTTATCCCTCAATTAATAAATCGTCAAGCGAAAAATTTCCAGGCAAAAGAGCTATAAATTAAAATTGGAAATTGGTACAAAATGTAAAATTGGAACTTTTTCTCAATCGTTGTTGTATTTTTCAGAATAGATTAGTGTATATTGAATGCAATTAAATTAAAGCAGATATTCCCTGAGTTTTTCGATAACTTTATCAACATCTATAGGTTTTCCAAGGTGTCCGTTCATACCGGCTGCAAAACAGCGTTCAATATCTTCATACGAAATATTTGCAGTCATTGCTATGATCGGAATTTTCTCAGCTTCCGGCAAGCCGGACGAGCGTATAAGTTTTGTTGCTTCATATCCATCCATTTCAGGCATCCGGATATCCATAAAGATAAATTCATAAGCGCCTGGATTGGATATAAACTTATCAACTGCTTTCACTCCATTAAAAGCGAAGTCTATCTCTACGCCGGTCTCTTCAAGAAGAGTAGATATGATTTCGCGATTTATTTCCACATCCTCGGCAATCATAATCTTCTTTCCCAGAAAAATATTATTTATTGGTATAAGTTCTGTTTCTGCAGATGTCTCTGTAACAGCCTTTATCTGCACCGTAATTTCAAATGTAAAGGAGGAGCCTTTTCCGGGTTCCGATTCAACATAAATATTGCCCCCCATCATTTCCAGAATACGTTTTGAAATTGCAAGACCAAGACCTGTGCCGCCGAATTTGCGGGAAGTGCCTCCATCTGCCTGCTCAAATGGGATAAATAATTTTTTCTGTTGTTCTTGCGATATTCCTATTCCTGTATCCTTTACCGTAAAACTAATTGTGCAATATCCATCTGCTTCGTTTGTTTTCTTTGCAGTCAAAGATATAGAGCCATTTTCCGGTGTAAATTTAACGGCATTTGAGAGGATATTTGTTATTACCTGAGTCAAACGCTTTTCATCCGATATGATATTTAAGGGGATATTGCCGTCAATATCGGTTGTGAATTTTTGTTTTTGCTTATCTGTCTGTACTTGAAAAGTGTTTTTAATATTATCAAGCATATTTACAAAATTGAATTCCTGATAGGACAATTGAAGGTTGTCGGATTCTATTTCCGATATATCGAAAATATCATTGATAACGTTTAATAATTGATTGGATGCCTCGGTTATATTCTCAAAGCAATGTATTATATGGGCATTATCTGCATTTTTCTTCCCTATAGTCGACATGCCGATGATTGCATTCATAGGCGTACGCATCTCATGGCTCATTCGGGCGAGGAAGTCGGATTTAGCGCGGGCAGACTGCCCGGCTAATTTAAGGGCGCGTTCTGCCGCATGTCTGGCCTGTATGATCTCGGTCATATCGTCGAAAATAAAGAGGGTTCCCATGACCATATTATTTTCATGCAATATCGGGGATACATGAAAGAGATATGTGCGTAAGCAGCCATCCTGCCCAAAATCTATATTCTGTTCTATAACAGATGTATTCAAATTAGCAAGGGCGTTGTTAAGCATCTTGCCGGTGGTCAAAAGAAATTCTTCCGTAACAACAGGGGATAGTAATTCAGAGAATGATTTGCCATGAACCTTATCTGCTGATGATATTTTACAGCGGCGTAAATAAGATTCACTGGCAAAGACCGCTTTTCCTTCAGTATCAAATGCCAAAAGTATATTAGGCGTACTTGAAAGGACCAGGTTGATATATTGTTGCAATTTGGATTTTTCCTGAGTATCAATCTTTCGCCGTTTTTCCAGTTGTCCCGCCATAGTATTGAACGCACCGGCAAAATCACCCATGAAACTCACGCGTTGTTGGTAGTCCCCCCGCGCTATTTGCTGCGCCTGCCATGTAAGATGTTTTAGTGAAGCATGCAATGATTTTAGCGGGGCTGCTATTTCATTGCCTGAGCGCGGCAGTTTGTCTGTCAGATCGCCCTTTGCCAGAGATTGCGCCAGCGTCTTGGTTTCCATGACACATTCTGCAAAGTATTGAAGCCCGTTGCCAAAATCCCGAAAATCCTCGGGCAAATTTTCGACATCCAAAACAGCGTTTGGCGGATCGTATATAACATCGTGCAAATAATTAAATAAAATTTCTGCAGTGGGCTTCATTAAAACTACCTGCTCTTAAACCTACATGACAGTTCCGTTGAAACGGCAGACTCTATCGCCGCTTGCCCAGCAATCAACTTCGCGGACATTGTATTTTTTTCCTGTATACGCTTCAAGTATACCGGCAATAAAACCTTCGTCATAATTACATACATTTTCATTCGTAATGGGTAACCCGCTGCAATCCAAATCCTGTCCGACTGTAAGTACAATATTGCCGGTGTCAGGATCAAACGCTTCCATACGCAGAATACCGATCTTTAAATCTTGTAGCGCTTTTTGTAAATTAGCTATGAATGTGTTAAACTCAACTTTCAAATCTAATGTGTGCTTTGCGAATTCTGTCCCAGCCAAAAAACCGGCCTGACGGAAATATTCATTTGCCTGTTCAAGACCGTGAGCCTTGCTGAGGACGTCCAACATTGTATACTGCATCAATCGGTATACAAGTACCGGCATTTCTTCGCCCAGGTCTCCGCGTCCTCCTTTGATGTCGCCTATATTTTCCCACATGAAGTATTCGTGTTTTTTCCCTTTTAAAAATACATTTTTTTCTTCCATGTTAAAGTTTCTCCTTATTATTTACCGTAAAGCACGATTATGCTGTTTGCACTGCATGACCGCGCAACATGTCATCAATATTTTAAATACACTTTTAATTTACTAAAAACTTCATCAAACGCCAATGGTTTTCCAATATGATCATTCATGCCTGCGTTAAAGCAACGGTCAATATCCTCGCGGAATACGTTAGCAGTCATTGCTATGATAGGGATCTCTTTAGCGCTTGGCGAATCTAATTCCCGAATACGCCGGGTAGCTTCATAGCCATCCATCTCCGGCATCTGTATATCCATAAATATCATGTCATATTTATCCGGATCATCTATAAACATTTTTAATGCTTGCACACCGTTCTCTGCGCAATCTATCGAGAGAAGAGTTGACTCAAGCATGGATAGAACAATTTCGCGGTTAATCTCCACATCTTCTGCCAGCAGAATATGGCAGCCTTTGAAAACAATATTAGTCTCTTCAGGTATTTCCTCTGTATGCTTAGTGCTTAAACCAAGGATATCGTTTGTGGTATCTATAATGTTTGATGGGAATAATGGTTTATTTACAAATTTATAAATTCCCATTTTTTTTGCATCACTTTCAATTAAATTCATGGATTGGTCTGTAAACATGGCTATAGTGCTTTTTTTTGCAATGGTTCCCATCTCTTTTAATGTTTTTACCAACTTCAATCCATCCATATCCGGTAATTCATTGCCTATAAAATAAATATCATAGGCTTTGTTCTGCCGGACAAGGCTGAGCGCATCCTCTCCATTTAAAGCAGTATCGCAGTGTGCGCCGAATTCCCCGGTGATTTTCTTAAAAAATGCCTTGGTGTCTGCATCGTTATCTGCTACCAAGATATGGATATTGTTCCAGTTAAGGCCATGTCCCATGAGTTTTTGCTCATCCATAGTACTCCGCGCTGCCTTAATCGTAAAAGCAAAAGTAGCTCCCTTTCCAAGCTCGGATTCTATCCATATTTCTCCGCCCATCATTTCCACTATATTCTTGGAAATTGCAAGACCAAGACCTGTGCCTCCGAATTTGCGAGATGTGCTGCTTTCGGCTTGCTGGAAGGATTTGAACAAACGGGCCTGCTGCTCGGGGCTTATGCCGATTCCTGTATCAGATATCGTTATCTTTATACTGCAAATACCTTCTTTTTCCCCTAAAAAGTATGTGTTGATACGGATATTCCCTTCTTCCGGTGTAAACTTTACAGCGTTCCCGACAAGGTTTGTAATTATTTGTGCCAGACGCTGGGAGTCTC
>WRFK01000011.1 GCA_009778835.1 Spirochaetaceae bacterium | reverse complement strand
ATAAGGGCAGAGACTGCAATCACAGGATATGGGATACCTGTCATTTCAGCCATAAGGAATGCCGCAGCTCCCATTATAGGCGGCATGATCTGTCCACCGGTTGAAGATGAAGCTTCTACTGCTGCCGCAAACTCCGGCTTGTATCCGATTCTTTTCATTGTTGGAATAGTAACGGTACCTGAACTTACAGTATTGGCTACAGAACTGCCTGTAATGAGCGCTAAAAGAGCGCTGGCAATTACCGCTACTTTGGCAGGTCCGCCTGTAGTGGCGCCGGCAACAGAATTGGCAAGATCTATGAAAAAATTAGCGATCCCTGATTTTTCCAAAAAAGCAGCCAAAAAAATAAAGAGGACAATAAATGTGGAACAAACCCCAATGGGCGTTCCAATGATCCCATCTGTAGTGTAAAAAAGCTGATGAACAACCCGGCGCAGGGAAAAACCGCTTATAAAGGCATAAGTGATAAAGCTCCCTGCAACAACAAGAATAGGAAACCCAACTACCCTGCGGCAAAGCTCCCCAAGTATAATTATCCCTATAAGTCCCACATAGACATCTAATGGTCTTAATAAAACAGCCCGTTCGATTATTATCCGGAAATTGACCACATAGTAAAAGAAAGCAGCTGCCCCAATGCAAGCCAGAGCTATGTCATACCATGGAATATAGTTTATACGCATGGCCTTACCGCGGCGAATGGGATAAAGCAAATAACCAATGAATACAAGTATTCCCACAAAAGCGCTGCGCCTTACTTGTTCAGGAAGGTTTGCGATCAAGGTTACCCAGAAAACATAAACTGCAAACAGAATAAGAAGGGCTGTTATAATATAATTAAATAAACCAGAAAACTGGCGCACATTATAATCCCTGTCGAATTTAGCGATAATCTTTTCGCTTTCCTTTTGGGTTAATTCTTGATTAGCATCTGACATTGATCTCTCCCATATTAATAATCACAAATTGCCAAGAGGTGCGTATCATATTCATTTCAAGTGTATGGTTATATGAGCATTTCTCCCGCATAATTCCCGCAAACTAAAAACATTATCATTGATATATAACAGATGATCAGAAACAGTCCCTACTATATAGTTAAGCTCTCTGAATGAAGTATTAAAGCCGGTAATCACCAAGGCATCCCCATCCCGACTAAGCTTCTGACCCTCGTATAAATCGCTTTGCATACCTGCTCCAAAAGAAAAAAAACGAACCGACAGAAGCCGGATCATTTTTCCTTCAATAATAAAAGTCTCCTGCACCGGGCTTTGATTCACCGAATGGATAAATTCTATAGCAAATTCTTTAGTCTCATCTACAGCCCATTTGCCATAAACCCTGTTGGAAGAATTATCTTTAATTTCCAAAAACTGTCCGGAGGTATTCCGGACATGAATAATAAAAAATACCGCCCCGGAAATTCCCAAGGCGGCAAGTAAAATACTTAGTACATACCACCGGGGCACAACAAACATCAAGCAACATTCCCCGTTATTAAGGTCTTATTTAAGAGCGCCTATTTCCTTGAAATATTTGGCAGCACCGGAATGAAATGGAACAGAAATACCATCTACTGCATAGGAAGGAGAAAGTTCCAACCCTTTTGCATGTGCAGCCTCGATTGTGGCTTTATTCTCAAAAAGAGCTTTGGTCAACTTATATACTGTTTCTTCAGAAAGTTTGTTACTTACAATAAAAGTAGCTTTTACAGCCACAGTCATTACATCTGCATTCTGACCTTTGTAGCTACCTGCAGGAACAGGGAACCTGGTATAGAATGGGTATTTGCGCATGAGCTGGTCTGCATGGGTTTTGTCAACTTCCAGAATTACTATTTCTCTGTTTGTAGCCAAATCAACGATAGCTGGAGTAGGAGCTCCGGCAACGCAGAAAAAGGCGTCAATTTTATTATCTCTAAGTGCATCTGCAGAAGCATTGAAACCAAGGTTTTGCTTTTGGATATCGTCAAAAGTAATACCATAAGATTCCAGAATCTGTCTGGCGTTGAACTCTACTCCACTGCCGGCATCTCCAACAGATACTCTTTTGCCTTTAATATCTGCAAGAGTTTTAATTCCTGATGCAGGGCTGGCAACTATCTGACACACTTCTGCGTAAAGAGCAGCCATGGTGCTAAAAGAATTGATTTTTTGACCATTAAAAAGATCAACGCCTCTCCATGCATAGTCCATAACATCATTCTGAACTATAGCCATCTCAACTTCGCCTGCATCAATAAGCTGAATATTAGCTCTGGATGCGCCGGTTGATTGAACCGAAACAGTTATCTTTGTTTTTTCATTTAAGATTTGGGCTACTGCTGAACCATAAGCATAGTAGGTTCCTGCACTCCCTCCTGTTGCCAGGCGAACCTGCTCTGCCTTGCCCTTGCAGGCAACTATCCCAAAAGTAAGAAGCAAAATTAGCATTACTGCCAATCCTATTTTTTTCATAATTCCTCCATTATAAATTCCGGAGCCGAAATTAGAATCCGATCTCCTTATATATATTGATAATAATATCTTTAACTATACATTAAATTAAAAAAATCATTCAAGAGGATAGCATATACTGTCTATAAAAATCGCTATATTTACAGGAATAAAACAATATAGTGCAGATCGTCTTAAAATTTAGACCCTCTGGGGAGAATTTCTCCATAATTAACCCCTGGAGACAGTCGCAAATCTTCGGAACATCATCAAAATAATAAAATATTCTGATGATTATCGCGGATTTTTAGGGATTATTATGGATTTTATATCAAAAATCAATGTTAATCTGCATAAATCCGCTGACTACTAAAAAAATATTGCTATTAGGCAGTCAAAGAGCCCTGCTTTGCTGGTTATTTATAGTACTTGTTCGACACGGAGGTCAACAGTTTAAATATACCAACAAAACGCCAAACATGGCAAAACTATTTCAAGTACATATATTATGATAGACTATTTTAAAAGGAATCCGATAATCAAATTAAGGAAAAAATGAAATGAGCAATAAAAAAATCAATGTTACAAGAAAAACAAAAGAGACTGATTTAACACTTGAACTGGATATTTCAGGAAGCGGAGAAACAGAAATAAAGACAGAAATTCCTTTTTTTAATCATCTTTTGACTGCAATGGCTTTTCATGGCAATTTTAACTTAAAAATAGATGGAAAAGGTGATATAGATGTTGATCCTCACCATCTTGTTGAAGATGTAGGGATTGTTTTGGGAGATGCTCTTAGACAAACAGCGCAACAATATGGCTCTATTGCAAGATTTGGTCACTCTGTAATTCCAATGGATGATTCGCTTTCCGAAGTTACAATTGATGCCAGCGGAAGGCCTTTTTGTTTTTATAAAGCAGATTACCCGCAAACCCACTCAGGCAGTTTTGATATGTCGCTTTTAAAGGAATTCTTTACTGCTCTTACAGGAAAGGCTCATATTACAATTCATGCAGAGGCCAGGCACGGGAAAAACAGCCACCATATGGCAGAGTCTCTTTTTAAAGCTTTGGGAAAGGCAATAAAACAGGCATATCTGCCTTTAAAAAACGGAAGCAGCGTGCTTTCAACAAAAGGTTTGATAGATAAGTAATTATAATTAAATATGAATAAAAAGCAGCAAGAAGAAAATTTTTTAAAAAATATTGATCTAAAAAATGTAAGCAGAAAAACTTCTGAAAAAGCTCAAAAATCTCCTGTTGATCCTGATAATGGAAAAAATTTTCTAAAAATCACCGACTCCCAAAAAAAAGATTTAAATTCAACTGATCGTGTTGCTTTAAACAGAAAAGGGAATCAGTTTTTTAATGAAGGCAAAATTGAGGTAGCCAGGAGAATATTTATAACAACAGGATATTCGGATGGCCTTTCAAGAGTTGGCGATCACTATTATAAAAATAATAATTATCTCGAAGCTTTAAAAATGTATTCCATTGCCCCTGCTCCTGATAAAAAAGATGAGCTAATAAAAAAAATTAGCAATGTAATTATAAGATGGATAAATTAAAAACTACTTTTCTCCGGTGCAAATATGGCAAATGATAATATAAAAATTCCCCTTTCCGGAATGTTACCCAATGAAATTCTTTCTGCAGTAAATCCCGACAAATCATACAGAGCAAACCAGATTTTTAAAGCGATCCACAGCAACATAACAGATTTTAATTTAATAACAAACCTTCCTGCAGCTTTGATTAAAAACCTTAATGATAATTTTACCATTACAGGAAGCTCAATTAATAATATTTTAAGAGATACTAACAGTGGAAAACTTTCGATCACATTATATGATAAAAATGTCATTGAATGTGTATTATTGAGCGATCTTAATGGGCGAAAAACAGCATGCTTGTCAACACAGGCAGGGTGCGCAATGGGCTGTCTGTTCTGCAAGACAGGAGATAACGGTTTCTCGAGAAATCTTTCTTCTTCCGAAATAGTTGATCAGCTTATTTTTCTTGAAAAAGAGTTTGGGGAAATATCAAATATTGTGTTTATGGGAATGGGAGAACCGCTTGATAACATAGAAGCTTTATTTAAGGCAGCAGATATATTAAACAACAAAGAGGGAAAAGGGATAAGCTACAGAAGAATGACTGTCTCAACATGCGGGCTGGCAGATAAAATAGAATATATGGCAGATAACGGTAAACCCATGCGCCTTGCTGTTTCGCTTAATTGCGCAAATCAGGAAAAACGGGAAAAGATAATGCCTGTTGCAAAAAAGTTTGATGTTAACAAGCTTAGAGAATCGCTCCTCTATTATCAAAGTAAAAAAAATAAACGAATAACCCTTGAATATGTGCTTATAAAAGAATTCAATACAAATAAAGAAGATGTAAAATATCTTAAAGATTTTATTTTGGGTCTTTCTGTAAATATAAATGTAATACCATGGAATCCCGCAGAAGGACTTGATTTTCAAACGCCATCACAAAAAGAGATAGATACTTTTTTAAATCTTCTTATTGCAAACCAGATACCATACACTGTTCGGCATAGAAAAGCACAAAAAATAAGGGGCGCATGCGGACAGCTTTCGTCAGAGGCTTATGGGTGATGGCCTGCCGGATTAGCGCCTTAAGAATTCCATTGATTTCAAGACAGCCTTTTCATCTACCAGTTTACCCACAATATATTTATGAATGATGCTGGAAATAAGTGTTTGATAAGGAATCCCTTCCTCTCTGGCTCTTTGCTTGACCTTTTCGATATCATACTCAGAAATACGTATATTGATGTTCTTTGTTTTATTTGCGACATTAATAATTGACTCCACCTTATTCTTTTCAGCATCTGAAAGGGGGACAAACTTATCCGCGTTATCTTCTATGGATTGTTCAAATTTATCCAATTTTATTTTCATTTCTCTCCTCCATAAATCTTATGGTACTTTCTGCTTGGAAAAACGGTTTTTAGAACTATGTTCTGTTTGCTATCAATAATAAAAGGAACAACATAAGTATAACTCTGAAAAGGGATTACAAATATTTCCTGTTTTACTCTTGAAGAGTTTTTCAAAATAGCAAGATACTTCTTTTCCAGAATTAGCGAAGCAAATGTCTCCAGCGAAAGCCCTCGCTCTGCAATAAGTTTGCAGTTTTTCTTTTCATCCCAAAGTATTTGCATAGCATCAGCTTACTACATTATCTACTATTTGTCAATATGTTAATTGTACTTATCGACTACTTGACTGGATATACTTATTTATATACATAATAACTATACCTAACCCTAAAAAAGATTTACCAGTAGGAACGATCCAAAGCATATTAAAGCAAGCAGGGATAAAATTGGAGTAGAGAATATGAAAAACTATATTGCATTGATTGAAGTCGGTGATAAAAAAACCGCATGGGGAGTAGTATTCCCTGACGTACCCGGATGTTTCTCGTCAGGTAATGATTATGAAGATACCATAAAGAATGCTCATGAAGCATTGGCTTTTCACATCCGTAGCATGAAAGAAGACGGAGAACCCATACCAGAACCTCGCAGCCTGGAACGCATTAAAGCTGAATGGGAAGATTGGCAAGAATGGAAGGATAATTACGATTTTATTGTAGCAAGTATTACCCTGCTACCTACTTATAAAAATGAAAAGATTTTAATTTCTATGGAATCTGATTTAATAGCACGTATTGACCGCGTGGCAAAAAACCGATCGGCATTTATAGCTGCTGCAGCCCGTGCAGCTCTGGAAGGCAAAAAATAAGGGGTGCATTCGGACAGCTTTCATCAGAGGCTTATGGGTGATTGTCTGCCGGATTAGCGCCTTAAGAGTTCCATTGATTTCAATACAGCTTTTTCATCTACCAGTTTACCCGCAATATATTTATGAATGATGCTGGAAATAAGTGTTTGTGGATTTTCGTGAATCGACGTTGATTTTAGCTATATTGCTACTTTGGGGAATTCCAGCAATGGAGCAAGTTTCTTCTGACGGGCTTTCCAAAGATCCAGTTTTAACTGCATAGCTAGCCAACTTTCTGCACTGGTACGAGTAACTTTTGCTATTCTGAGCGCCATCTGCACAGTACATGAGGATTTTTCGTTTACCAATTCTGAAAGCGCTTTTCGTGTTATACCCATCATTCGGGCTGCTTTAGTAACTGTAAATTCCAGAGGAATAAGAACATCATGTAAAAAAACATTTCCAGGGTGAACAGGTTTTCTCGATTTTTTTACGGATTGTTCGTATTTATCCAATTTTATTTTTTTCTTCATAAGTTTATAGTTTTGACACCTCAGTGTGTTCCAGCAGATACACGCATTCTTTGTCTCGGTGTAAAAGAGATGCGCAGTCCAAGTCCATCAATAGCTTTAAAAACAGTTTCAAAACTAGGACGCTTATCTTTTCCAAAACTCTTGTAAAGACTTTGGCGATTAACACCCATTTTCTTTGCCAACAAGTTTATTCCCTGAGCGCGCGCTGCATCATCAAGCGCAGATAAGAAAAAATCATATCCTTCCTCAAGAGCTGCTTCAAGGTATGCAGCTATTTCCTTGTCATTCCTGAGACCGTCCAAGATATTCCATTTTGTAATTTTTTCTTTTGCCATGTTCATTTCACTGTCGCTTATTAGCGACAAATAGTCAAGCAATTTTTCTATTCCTCATAATTAACGCATGGCAAAAAACCGCGAGCCGTTTATAGCTGCTGCTGCCCGTGCAGCTTTGGAAGGCAAAAAATAATTATAAACACTATTGATTAAACTAAGTTTATAGACTAAGTTTATATATGAGGTTAATATGCAACAGTACAATATCCACACTGCAAAAACACAACTTTCCGCATTGGTAGAAAAAGCTGCTACAGGGGAACCATTTATAATCGCAAAGGCAGGTAAGCCCATGGTCAAAGTCATTCCATGTGTGTCTAATAATACTCAAAAAAAACGGATTGGCTTTTTAAAGGGGCGCATAACTATTCCTGCGGATTTCGACAAAATGGGGCAAAATGAAATAACCAAAGCATTTGAGGCATAACATGAAACTTCTTATTGATACCCACCTTCTTCTTTGGGCAGCAGCAGATACGCTTCCCAAAAAAGCACTCCCCTATTTTAAAAACAAAGAAAATGAACTGCTTTTTAGTTCAGCCACTATTTGGGAAGTAATTATCAAAAAAAGTTTAAATCGAGCTGATTTTCAGATAGACCCAACTGCACTGTATTGGGGACTTTTAGACAATGGCTATTCAGAACTTTCCATAACCAGCCGCCATGCGCTATTAATTACTGATCTGCCACAGATTCATAAAGACCCATTTGATCGAATCCTGATAGCTCAAGCAAAAGCAGAAGGAATAGCGCTTCTCACATCAGATAAGTCTATAGCGAAATATTCATCTGTGATTTTAATTGAGTAATGATTTACAATAATTATCATGCGTTTATATGAATAGATTCCATAATAATTTGAATTATTCTTTTTAACTGTATTTCACAATCAATTTTATTTTTTACTACATATATCAGAGCCTCACAGCCTGGAACACATTAAGGTTGCGAGAAAAGATTTACAGGAGTAGAAAGAAAATAAAGTTTTTTAAAATATATATCGCTGTATTGATAGAGCATTAAGCCTGTCAATACAGAACTCAATCAAAAATAATAGCTTAAATATATGACCATGTTTTTGGAATTAATTCTCTCACTATATTTTACCACTGCATGGCAACTACTATTGTTGTTATAAAAATTCCCTGATAATATAATCCATCAACACCATTTTTCTCCGCATTAAATTCTGTTGGCTTCAGCGGTCCTTCCGTCTTCTTACTAAATATGAAAAGAATACCTTCTTTTTGATATGCTGTACCCTCATCAGTTGAATAATTCCTATTAATAATAAATCCATTATCAACAGCCTGTCTTTCCATATCCTTGAAAGTACTGTTCAACTTATTTTTATCTTTATCATAAACAACAAATTGAATTGCAAAAACTCCATTATTATTAGCAGCAAAATACCATTGTTCCACATAATTAGTTTTACCATTCTTATCCTTTACCCTATTCGCCCAAGTAATACCATCAGCATCTGCCTCTTTCGGCACTGATGGTCTCAAAAGAACATAGGGAGTTGCTCTATTAACAATAGCCATAAAATCCAGCGACCAAGCACTTACTGTTAAAATAATAAAAATTACCAATAAAAATAAACGTTTCATATTCATAAAATCTCCTTACATTTGTTTTCGTCTTTTTCGTTAGTCTCAATGACAGCTTATTATTATATTTTATATTCATTTCTAATCAGATTCATGGAAGTATCAATCTTATTTATTTTGAAAAAATTGATATTCTTTAAATCATATGTTTTGCTAACAATATTTATGACTTTATTAATATCATTATCATTGGTATTAGCTCCAAATATTATTTCTTTTAATATATTTTTTTTATAAGGTATTTTTTGATCAAAATTTTTATTTGAATAATCCACCAAAATCGATCTATATTCATTTTCATAAGAGTATTTAGAATCTTTACCTAAAAACCCTTCTCTTATAGGTTTTATATCATGTTTAAATGGATTATAAGGCAATAACAACTTTTTACCATAATCAACTTTTGTTAGTACAGCATGGGGTCTATTATCATCCCATACAATAAAGGAGTTAATTATTTCTTTATCTATTTCAAATAAATAATTATTACACTTTAATAACGATTCATAACCTAAACATATTCCAGAATTTGAATTACCATAAGCGTCCCACATGTCAATGTTATCAAAAGTTTCAGAAACACAGAATATGTAACAACTATTCCTATATGCTTCCATTGCTTTTTCCATTTTTTCTAAAAAACTTTTTTTATTTAATATGTTTATGTTTAGAAATAAAAAGAATACAATCAATGGATCTAGTTCAAATTGTGCTCCCCATTCAAGCACATCTTCAGGTGTTGCAGTAAAATCATTTGGAATAAAACAATCGGATAAATCATTAAAACATACAGGTCTTGAAAAATAGAAATAATTTTTTTCAATTGAATCAAGGGTATAATCATTTATGCATCTATACTTATAAAATATTTTACTCATATTTAATCAACCTCCACAGTTTTTCACTGGTAATATTCTCTTACCCTTTCAATAAACTGGCATTATCCGTATCCGGTGAATACATTGCTGCCATTACACTTTGTAAGGAAACAAGGTTCTGTAGATATTTTTTTAGATAAATTTTCCCCTCTGTTGGTAATTGAGAAAAACTTTGCTCAAGGATATCAGTGTTAAAAGAGTTGTCTTTATCACTTTCCAGCTCTTTATCAATACTTCCTAACATTGTTAAGATTTTAACTTACATTGTAATGTTTTGTCAATAATGAATTTTCTTAAAAAATAAGCTAAAATACTTTAATTTTGTAAGAACCTTTGCCTTGTAACTCAATCCCTGCTCTGTTATTCTTTACTTAATGAAAAGGGAATTAGGGGAAAGGCTTATAGAGTTGAGGACTGCTTTAGGACTAACTCAAAAGGAATTTGCTCAAAAAATAAGGGTTTCAGAGGGCTATATAGCTTCTTTAGAACGCTCCCACCGCGAACTTAACTCCAGAATTATCAAGCTGATCTCCGATACCTTTGGTGCAAATGAGCAATGGTTACAGACTGGAAAAGGGAATATGTTCTTTACTGCCGAACCCAGGAATGTTAGCCTTGATGAGGTAATTGCCCTTTACAGGCAACTGCACCCAAAGCTACAAAAACTTGTTATTGAACAACTTAAAGTGTTACTGGAAATGAACCGCATTCCAAAAAAAGAAGAATAGATATCCATTTTAAATAAATATTATTGAGTACGCAGGAGCAATATAACGCTATTACACGAAGCGGGTATTGAGCCCCATGTATAGATCACTGTTTATATATATTGATCATTTTAAGTATGGTGAATGGAAAAATATGCTTAAAGGTATTTCTTACTTTAACCATAATCCTGACAATTTTTGTTTTCCTACTAACAAAGTGCTACAGATGATTATTTGGCAAAGTTTATCTTAATATCATCCTGCAATGAAAGTATAGCTATTATATCATGCTTTTAATTATTAATTGTTGGGTTTTTGAGTAAAGAACCAGTACTAAATCCTCACTATATTCCCAATCGCATATAACGGATAAATATCTATATTCTCATAGCGTCCAAAGTTTTCAAGGGATGTTCGCACACCTCTATCAATATTTTTTTCCTTCATAAAAAGGCGAAGGCTTTGCATACTGCCCTGGGTTCCTGACTTAACCTCTATTGGGATAATACCAGAACCTTTCTGAATAACGAAATCAACCTGAGCATTACTCTTTGAAGAGTTGGGGTTAGCCGATCTCTGCCAGCAAAACAATTCCTGTGGCATATAACAGGAAGCGGCTTTTAGCAGTTCGAGACCAGTAAAAATCTCAACCAAAGAACCACGATTAATAGCAGAAAAATCAGTAGCAGGCAGTATTTCTGAACGGAGACCAAGAGTATGCAAAAAAAGGCCGGTATCGCAGGGAATCATTCGACGATATTTAACATTTTTTTCAGCACCAAGAGGAACGCCGTTAGCTGCTGTATGGGTAACAGGATGAACCAACCCCGCCATTATAAGAAGTTCAATGGCTTGCCTCACTGCCATACTTGGTGTTCCGGGGGCAACGCGTTCATAGACAAACTTTCCTTCTGTTTGATGCATAACTGATTCAAATACTTCATTAAGAAGCAGAAGGGGGGTACGTTTACGGTATTTAGCAAAGTCTGTCTTTAATATGGTTAGGAGATCGGTTAAAATAAGTTCTCCATTAAGCAAATCTCTTTTCCGTACATATTGGGAAACTGCTTCCGGCATTCCCCCACAGATTAAAAATATTTTTAATCTGCCCAGAAGCTGCTGATGAATAGGTTCAGCAAGAGGTTTCTCTGGGGATGCTGTCTTAAAAGCTTCACAGAGTGCTTCCTCATTAAAGGCAGTTAAAAATTCATCAAATCCAAATGGATACATAAAAAGAGAGCGGATACGCCCTACACCGAATGATGGTATTTCTTCAAGTGCGAATTCCAGAAGAGAACCAGCAGCTACTACATGAAGACTGGCATATTTTTCATAAAAATATCGAAGTTTTGCTAAGGCGGGCTGGCAGCTTTGAATCTCATCAAGGAAAAGCAATGTCTCTCCGGGAATTATTGGTGTATGGTAATAAAGTGCAAGTTGTTGGCAAATCTCCTCTGGCGCAAGTGATGATTCAAAAAAGCTTCTTACTTCCTTGTTTTCATCGAAGTTTATCTCAATAAAATGTTTGAATTGTTTTCCCAATTGTCTAAGAGCTGAGGATTTTCCTACCTGTCTTGCTCCACGCAAGAGCAATGGTTTCCTGTCAGGTGGCTTTTCCTGGCTCCATTCCAGGAGAATTTTGTCAATATTTCGCTTTAGATATTGAGTTTTCATATTTTACTATCCAAAAATAGCATAATTTATGAGAAAATTCAAGGCAAAAAGAGATAAATTTTATATGAAATTCAAATCGAAAAGCTGAATTATATGATATTCTAGAGAACACTACTGATACCTATCTTGTAGAAGGAAGTAAAGATTAAACAGTTAGGATAAAGTCCTTACTTCTAAAGTTTCCCCTACGCTATCTCTGCTCTTATTCTTCTTACTCCTGCAGAAGAGGACTGCTCTTTTGTAATTTTAAATTTTCCGATCATGCCGGTTCGGTCAACGTGAGGACCGCCGCAAACCTCTTTGGAAAAATTTCCAACACTGTATACTTTTACTTTTTCCTCATATTTGCTCTCAAAAAAAGCAATAGCGCCCTGCTCCTTTGCTACTTCCAGAGTCATTACTTCCATTGTTACAGGATGATCGGTTTCTATTTGCTTGTTTACAATGTCTTCAACTTTTTTTATCTCTTCCGGTGTCATGGGCAGCTCATGGGAAAAGTCAAACCTTAATCTTTCCGATGTTATGTTTGACCCTTTTTGTTTTACATGTTCTCCCAAAACCATTCTTAAAGCTGTATGAAGAAGATGGGTAGCTGTATGATATTTTGTTGTAATCTCGCTGCTGTCTGCAAGCCCGCCCTTAAAAACTTTATCTGCCCCCATTTTTGAGAGCTCCTGATGTTTTTTAAAAGCTTCATCAAAACCATTTCTGTCAACTGCAAGAGAATGTTCTGCTGCAAGTTCCTGCGTTATTTCAATAGGAAAGCCGTAGGTATCGTAAAGTCTGAACGCAAGCCTGCCTGGAATTATTTTATCTTTTCCTTTAAGAATATTCGGAACCATTTTCTCAAACTCTGCTTCCCCTTTTGCAAGTGTTGAAATAAAACGTTCCTCTTCTATCTCCAGTTCTTTTAGTATAAAATCATTTTTTTCCAAAAGCTGCGGATATACATCTTTATACATTTCAATAACTGCAGATGCAGGTATAGAAAGAAATGCCCCCGATGTCCCAAGCTTTCTTCCATGGCGGATAGCTCTTCTTATAATTCTGCGTAAAATATACCCCTGCCCTATATTCGAAGGCTTGATCTCGTTTTCATCTCCAAGTATAAAAACAGAAGTTTTTATATGATCAGCAATAATTCTTACAGAAATATCTTTGTCCTGGTTTGTACCGTAAGTGTATCCGGAAGCCTGTTCGATCTTTTTTATAATAGGGATAAAAAATTCTGTATCATATACTGATTTTTTCCCAATTAGAATTGTAACAGTTCTCTCAAGCCCCATGCCTGTATCTACACATTTGCGGGTCATTTTTTCATACGAACCATCTTTCTGCTTGTTATACTGCATGAACACATCGTTCCAGATCTCTATGTATTTTCCGCATGGACATCCGGGTCTGCAGGCAGGATTGCATGCATCTTTTCCTGTATCGATAAACATTTCCGAGTCTGGTCCGCATGGCCCGGTTTCTCCTGCAGGTCCCCACCAGTTATCTTCGCGCGGCAGCATATAAATTCTCTCTTCGGGAATTCCCAAAGATTTCCATATCTCTTTTGCCTCTGTATCTGGCGGTACGCCGGTTGATTCTTCCCCTTCAAAAACTGTAACAGAGAGCTTCTCTTTATTGATTCCAAGCCACTCTTTTGAAGTTAGAAATTCATAGCTCCAGCTTAGAGCCTCTTTTTTAAAATAATCGCCAAGCGACCAGTTTCCCAGCATTTCAAAAAAAGTTAAATGTGTTGCATCTCCAACAGAGTCAATATCGCCTGTTCTTATACATCTTTGAAAATCCACAAGCCTTTTGCCTGCCGGATGTTCTTCCCCAAGAAGATATGGGACAAGAGGGTGCATCCCTGCTGTTGTAAAAAGCACTGTTGGGTCATTTTCCGGAATAAGAGATTTTCCTGAAATCTGTTTGTGTTCTTTGCTTACAAAGAAATTGATATATTTTTCGCGTAATTCTTTTCCTGTCATAACGTTGATAATAGTATTGTTTGAATTGTTGTTTTGTCAATCAGCCAGAGCCTATTTCCTTAAAATCTTAATATAGATACTGCGACAGATTGTTTTTTTATAATAAAATTTCTTGCAAACTTTTAAATCACCAAATCCCCGGATCTGTCTATAATTATTGATCCGTCTTTTTCTTCCTGCTTAATGTAATCGATAAATTCCCGCACAGCAATATTTACTTCTGATTTACGCATTATCCCCAGATATTCAGATTCATACTGAATACTTTTCTGCCTTGTCTGGGAAAGAGAAGAGAGTATTTTATCTTTTATTTCTGTTTCCTGCCCCTTTAGGATAACAGCAACTTCCCTGTCGCTAAAACTATTAAGAATTTTATGAAGATCTTTTTCACTGATTTTTAAAATAATATCTATTGTATAAACCTGATCCTCGATTTCTTTTGAAAGATCAGGATCAAATTCCGAAATATCCCTTATTATTTCTTCCTCATCTTTTACATCCATAAATTTGAGAATATTTGCGAGTTTGCTTCTCCCATCTATTACTTGTGTAACAACATTTCCCTGAAGCCTTACTTTCTCTTTTATGATTTTTTCCATTTGTTCAAATACTTCGCGGGGTATTTTTCCGCCGGAAGCCAAACGAAGCAATATATTTTTCTGCTCCTCTTTTGTATATTCCTTCAACAATGCAGCGCTTTTTTCCGGTTCAAGATAATTCATTACAACAGATATAACTGTTTCCGGTTCATCTTTTAACGCAAGTTTTATCTGATGGGTCTCTAAATCCTGTAAAAATTCAAATGGTTTTTCCCGCGCATCCGGAAGAGCTTTATAGAGAAACTTCTCCCCTTTTTCCTTTCCAAAAGCTGTACAAAGCATCTGCCTTGCTGTTTCAACACCGCCAGAGAAGGTCTCTTTTACAAAAGCTTTTCTATTAATCTCTTTTAAAAGCGCTGCAGCTTCATCATTATTAATAGTTTTTATTTTTATTAAAGAAGAAGCTATTTTCTCAACCTCATCTGGTTTAAAATGTTTCATTACAGAAGCAGCTTCTTCTTTTCCAAGCAAAAGAAGAACCTTGGCAACTTTCTCATATTTTTTCATATCTTTATCTGAAGCAGTTGTTGTCTCAGATGCTGGTGTTTCTTTTTCTGGAAGCTCGCTAAGTTTTATAAAACCCGGATCTTTTACAGGTACAGTAATATTTCCTTTTTTTATTTCTTTAACTTTCGATGATGAAGGTTCATTGGTAAACAAATCTTCATCATCAGGTGTGTTTTTAAGTAATATTTCCTGTTCTGTTCTTGTCAGAGGAAAAGAGTCTTCTTTTGACTTGATGTCAGATTTTTCTGTATTAAAGTTTGAAAAAACATACTTTTTGATATTTGCATTTTTAGATGCTTTATTATCTGAATTTTCTTTTATCGTGTCACTATTTTTTTTTGAAGATTTTTCATAAGCATCAAATGCTTTTTTTATATCAGACATATTTTGATTTGCCCCCCCCCATTATTACAAACCCAACTCTTCTATTGTATATGGCATTAGATAGAGCGGTCTTCCTTCTTCATAATAGTCTGTTTTTTTAAGGAAATCAAATAGAGCTTTTGCCATTTTGGGCATATCTTCCAACATGGAAGCAGAATCAAGTCTAAACAGATTTGTAAGTACAAAATTCTGTTCTCCTGGAACAATTTCAATAACTTTTGCTTTTTCACCTTTCAAATAACTGCTTTCGACAAAGGAAATTACATCGGAAAGTCCTCCGATATTATCAACAAGAGAAATCTCTTTTGCCTGTTTTCCTGTCCACACTCTTCCTTTAGCTATTTTATCAACATCCTCATAGGGGATTTTTCTCCCTGCACTAACAGCAGTTACAAACTGCTCATAACTTTCTGTTATATAATTTCTAATTTTTTCCATCTCAGCTTCTGTCATTGGTCTCGTAAAGTTTCCAAAATCACCGCTTTCTGATGATTTAACTGTTTCGCTTTTTATATCAAGTTTTTCAAGCAAGCCTGATATATCGGGAAATATTGCGATAACTCCGATAGAGCCGGTAATAGTTACAGGTTGAGCAAATATTTTTTCTGCAGCTGCTGCAATAAAATACCCTCCGGAAGCAGCAGATCCTCCCATGGATACAACTACAGGTTTAGGGTTATTGCTTTCTTTGCAAAGCATAACTTCATGAGCAATAATATCTGATCCAAGAGCGCTTCCTCCGCCAGAATTTATTCTTAGTATAATAACTTTAATCGCAGGATT
>WRFK01000010.1 GCA_009778835.1 Spirochaetaceae bacterium | reverse complement strand
GGAGCGCTTACAATAAACAGTGGGGCAAATTTTAATCTTACAGGTTATTTTTGGCAAAATGCAGGAGCAACAGCTGTACAACTTGGAGCGAATATAACAACTGCAAATGCTTCAATATCTTTTACAGGTGCAGTAACCCTGGGAGATGATATAATAATATCATCAAGAGGCACTCTCGGCACTGGCACTGGCAATAGTATTACATTTGGCAACCAGGTAGCTGGTGGAAGTAATATGCTAACCATAAGAGCAGGAAGCGGCGCAGTATCATTAAATGGGACACCGTCATCTTATAGTTCAAGTGGCACCGGCGGTGGATTGGATGTAGCAAGCTCCGGAAGTATAGCAGTTGCAGGAGCCTTGTCTGCAGGCAGCGGGCATATAAATATGTTGTCAGCAGGAACTGTAACGCTTAATGGCGCAGTAACAACAACCAACGCCGGAACAGTAACAATAACAAATGGCGGCCTGCTTACACTAAACAACGGGGCAGATTTTACCCTTGCCGGTTCATTTACCCAGAATGGAGCAGGAAGTGTAACCCTTGGCGCTGATATAACTATAACTACATCAAATCAAAGTGTAACGTTCGCCAGGACGGTAAATGGCGGAAGTAATCTGCTAACTATCAATGCAGGTAGCGGGGCAGTAGAATTAAACGGGACAGCATCATCATATAGTTCAAGCGGCACAGGCGGCGGATTAGATATAGCAAGCTCCGGAAGTATATTAATTGCAGGAACCTTGTCTGCAGGCAGCGAGCATATAAATCTGGTGTCAACAGGAACTATAATGCTTAATGGCGCAGTAACAACAAACAGCGCCGGAACAGCAACAATAGCAAATGGCGCTCTGCTCACAATAAGCAATGGGGCAAATTTTACCCTTGCCGGTTCATTTACCCAAAGCGGTACAGGCGCTGTAAGTCTTGGCGCAAATATAAGTACAACAAATAACCCAATATCATTTACCGGAACAGGGACAGTAACTCTGGCAACACCAACATTACCGCCAATAACTCTAAGCACAACAGGCGGAGATGTAACAATCGATAACCCGGTAAATGGCGGAAGTAATCTGTTAAGGATAACAGCAGGGAGTGGGGATGTAGTTTTCACAAATGCATCATCATATAGTTCAGGCACAACAGGCGGATTAAATATAGTAAGTTCTGGAAACATAACAGTTGAAGGAACCTTGTCTGCAGGCAGCGGGCATATAAATATGGTGTCTGACGGAACTATAACGCTTAGCGGTGCAGTAAGCACAACAAACAGTGGAAATGTAACAATAACAAATAGCGATATGCTCATAATAGAAAGCACGGCAAAATTTAATCCTATTGCAGGTAATTTTTTACAAAATGGAAATGGAGAAGTTGCTTCTTCCGGAGACTTGATAGCAACAGGAACTATTATTTTTAATAAAACTGTATATTTTGCAGGAGAGCTGGAGGATGATAATGTTACTATATCAACAAGCAATGCAAGCCTAACCCCTATTATATTTCATGAAGATGTTTATATATATCTTCCTGGTCTTCCAAGCCCTCCTGTAAGGAATATCTCCTTTGGAAATAATTTTTCATGTAGAAATTTTGTGCTATATAGCGGCAGAGTTAATCTAAATGGTAAAGTTCTTACAACAAGCGAGGATTTTGTAGCTCTTGGTCCTGGATATAATATTAATGACTCGTCTTTAGTAGCTCCTGATGGGAATGGGCTTTTTGCGTATAATCATCCCTTAAGAGCTGTTTATGGAATGGCAATGCCAAACGCAAATATAGTAGAAGGACTCACTTGTGGCGGTGCGTTTGCACCCCTTGATAATGCGACAATTAGTGTTGGTAAAAATTTTTATGTAAACCGTTGTAATATGACTGTAACTTCCTCCTCCTGGGAGCTTGAAATTCCCAATAATGAAAGTTCTGCAAGTGCATTTGCAGAAGCATATAACATGACTGTTTCTGATTGTACTGTTATTCCCCGCACTGGTACAACCGCATGGGTTGCGGCTGCCAATGGTGTTACAGCAACTAATTCTATAGGTGTTTCTTCGGGATGGGCAACAACACCATATTCGCTTATGACCGGAAAAACTACTCTTACAGGGGCAATAGATTGGGACATAGCAACAGGAATTGATATTTCTAATTCATATTCATCTGGTGGAAGCCAGGATATAGGATGTATTACGGTTTTTGATGATGTCATAAGAATACAAATTGATCCCAACTCCGAATCCGGCATAATGTTTGAGAATTCAAATAACGAAATAGCAAAAGCTATAGCAAGAGGGGCATTAAAAATAAATGGTAACGCTATAGATGTAACAGCATATGTAGACAGAGAATGTACAACCCTTACTTCTGCGCATTTGTTTGATATTGCGGTATTTTATCTAAAAGCTGATGATACATGGAATACAGATGCTACAGGTTCCAGTCCGGGACACACTAACAGCACAGATATGTCCGGAGTTCGCAAAAATTTCGGAGCAACAATTATTACCCCCAATATTTATGCGCCAAAAGCAACAGCTGCCGGAATTTACTTTTCTTTGCTTGATAATAGAAAAAACAGGATCACGCATAGTCCTGTGTTTGCAGATGTGGCAGATTTTTGCAGGCCTGTTGTTGTAAGTATAGAAACCGGCCGCGACCCCGGTACAGCCGCTACCTATAACTGGCACAACTATTTTCAGATAACATATTCGGAGCGCGTTGATATTGGAACAGACCCTCGTTTTGTGGGGGCAAGTCCTACAGCTGCTAATGTGCTGGCACAGAAGGATTTTAATTTAGCAACTCAATATGGAGGTCACCTTTACGAGTCTGTTGCAAATACTACAGTTACCATGTCCGGTTATTTTAGTTATCCAGGAACATTTAAATCAGGATCAAAGAATGGGGCAGGAGTGCTTCAGGAAGGCGAGCCATCAAATGCATTGTTCAGGATAGGACCTTCCGATAGCATAAACGACCCCCATGGACTCAGGATATATGTTGTAGGATATAGCACTGATAGCGCGATATGGCCAGGGTATATGTATGGAGTTTCCTCTCCGGAAGGCATGGATGCAGTAATTTATCCTAACCAGGAAATACTCGATGCCAGAGGAAATATCCTTTATACCCATATTCCAATTGAAATTACTCCTGTAGTTAATTACAGAGGTGCTTTTCCTGTTGTACCGCACTGGAAACAACCGGTAATTGCTCCTTACCAGGAAACTGAAAACACAAAAGAGGTTGTAATAGTTGACACTACCGGTAACGGACTTACGAACAGACTTGAATTCCATGTGCATATACCTTATACCCCGACATGGTCTGGTCTGCATCCGGAAGATGGGTTTTATGGACCTCCTCCTCCAGGAGAAGGTACTTATGGTTTGGGAAAAGGAATAAGGGAGACAACTATTTATAATGCAAGTTATAATGCTTTTGGCGCTTTTATAATAGCTTTAGATGACACTGTTCCCATCTTTTATTCTATGCCCGGACCTGCTTTGGTTTCATCGGTAAACAACCCTTTGTTTAATCCATTGCGTCCGCCGATTGATTTTTCAAATGATACCTATTTTTCATTTACTTTTGACGATAGTGTGTTGGTATTGGACTCTTATTTAGCTCATGTTTTCTCATACGATAGCACTATAGGAGGGATCACAGACCTTGCAGGTAATCTTTTAAAAAGTGAAACATCGGCTATGACTGTAGCGCCTACGCCTCCTGTAATTCAATATACAATAGCTTCTGCGGGTGGTACTAAAGTATATGTAAAATTTTCAGAACATGTGTTCCGTGTGGATGGTAACACTGTTGAGATTAATGAAACTAATTTTGAAATAACAGGAATATCAGGATATAATATTACATCTGTTGAAGCTATAACAAGAAAGCCTTCGTCGACCGGCGAGAAAGGGCTCCTTGACGCTTTTTTCCATCTTGATACCCCTCTTACACCGGATGACCTGTTGGCAGGAAGAATAAAAGCCAAGGCAGGATCGGACGGAGTATGCAATTCATCTAATTTAGAGATGATAGATACTATAGAATATCGAATAAGTAATTTTGCGATCGGGCTTGTTGAGCCGATATGGGCAATGGATAGTTTTGATACCGAAGGGCAAAGCTCTGCTAACGTAACTATACGCGATTTTATGGGAAAAGATAAACTTCGCGCATCTGATATAACTCTTGAAGTTAAGATTAATACAACAAATGATCATCCTATTACAATGTTTTTTGATGCAGATCCTCCTGTTTCTACCAGGGTAGCGCCTGGCGGCTTTTGGCTTCCTACGATTTTTAGAAATTTTAATATTGCAGCAAATAATGCGGCAAGAGCGCTTGGTCCTGTTTTTTCAAACGGTGCGCTTAGGGATTTTGTTATTCCGGGCTCTGACAGCGAAATGACAGAAGGAAAAGATATTGAATTTATATTTAACTTTGCGGGTTTATATACAGGATATCTTTCTGATCCAAATGATCCAAGAACCATAAATACATGGAAGATTCCTATACGGGGGATAAAAAAGCAAAGGGGCGGAGTTACAATACTTAACAATGTTATAAATGTGTCTCGTGGAGAAAAAACAGTACTTATGTATGATCTTCCCAAAACAGGAGCTGTTACAATAAATATTTTTAGCCTCTCCGGCGATGTTGTAAAAACACTTGTAAAAGGGACGCAGCCTCAGGGAAGTTACAGCTATACATGGGATGGAACAAATACCGGAGGAAGGAAAGTTGCCAGAGGAATCTATTTTATAAGAGTTGTTGGCCCTGATATAGATGAATACAGAAAAGTAATGGTTGTCAAAGATCGGTGACCTGAGCAACATCGGCGTGACAGGTGTACGTCACGAAGTGTATCCAGTTAAGGTATTCCCGGAATTATTGTGGGATTTGTAATTATATTAGGTTATTCAGAAATATAATATAATTCCGGGTAACGAAGCGTACCTGGTTGAGTTGTGCTTAAATTTGATTTTAATTTCACAAGTTTGTTAGAAGTTTATTCAGAGATATAGTAAAGTTCCGGGTAAGCTATGAGCACACTACCTACGTCGATAGTGTTGGATCCGCTGGTTTTATCTGCGGGAGATATTAGAAGTAATAACTCGTCTCCATCCCTTATCTGGATAAATTTTTGAACAGAAAGCTGTCTCCATGTTCCGGATATTAACGAAGAATCAAATCCTGTTACAGTTGCCACACTTGGCGGTTTGCCAATGCCCAATGAAACACGGGAAGAATTGAATCTGTCTTCGTTGGGAGAAACATCGGTAGTCTCTTCTGCTTTAAACCAGACAGAAAACCTGTATGTTCCGGGCTGGAGATTTGGCCGGCCTGCATCTGAATATGGAACTGTAAAGCTAAGATAATAATCAATATCGCTTCTGACAACACGGAGATCATCAATATATCCTTCCACATTGTGGTTGTCATGTATAATCCTGAAAGTGTTGCCGGAAATGGGAGATCTTGCCACTACTTCGCTATTGTCCGCATAAGCATCGGGGAATTTTGTATATCCACCGATCATCCCTGTCCATTCTCTTTCTGCTCTTACATCCCATCCCCGTTCATCATTAAATTTGAATTTTGTAATACTAAGAGAGCGTTCTTTAAAAAATTTTAGCCGTATTGTATATTTTTTATTTTCAAGAAATGTATCCTTAACACTCCCCAGGTCAAAATTTATCTCCGCATTCGGAGGAGGTGTTGCGTCAAAATGATAATAAAAACAATTTCCGGTTGCATTGGCAATATAATGAGGAGGGAGTGCTCCATTTTTGTGGTCTATGTCTGCATTAGGATCAGTCCAAGTCCATGCCGGGCTACGGGTGGATTCTTCAAATCCGCCGTCAATAACAAGATTAAAAATCTCAAGCCTTGAAATATCATCTGCTGCACCACCTGGAAGCCCTATAAGGCTGATTCCTGTTGGAAGCGCTTCTGCTCCGGTCTCATCAGAATTAAAACCCATATAATGATGGTTGTTTGGGGCAACAGTATCATCAAAACTCCACCCTCCGCTTAAGCCCACGGGGAAGGAGCGAAATTTATAATTTTCAATATAATTAATACCACGATAAGTTGAGAGATCTGGCGCAGCTTCTCCACAGGAAATAAATCCAAGAGTAAGAGAAACAGCGCATAGCAATAAGATTTGTAAAATAATTAAACTATTCTTCATTTCAAATCCATCATAATTATATTATTTATACCTGATAATGTCTATTTTATTATATATATGATAGTATATAAATATTATCGGAAATTATTGTGAAAAAACCTATTATTTCTGTAATAATTCCTGTTTACAACCGGTCAGATCTCTTGAGCGAGGCAGTGAAATCTGTAATAAATCAGAATTTTAGCGATTTTGAGCTTATAGTAGCAGATGATTGTTCGGAAGATGATATAAAAAGAACTCTTGAGACAATCCCCTTGATCGAAAATATCAGTTTAAAATATCTTAGGCTGCAAAAACATTCAGGGATGCCGGGTTTTGTAAGAAACTCCGGCTGTAAAATAGCAGATGGCAGCTATATTGCATTCCTTGATTCCGATGATTTGTGGCTGCCGGACAAGCTTGAAAAACAGATTGCTCTTCTTGCCGGCAATATGTCGATTTGCCACACAAGAGAAATATGGCAACGGGGGGATAAGGTAGTTTCCCAATCCTCGCAGCGCCATAAAAGAGAAGGAGATATTTTCGAAGACTCTTTGATCAAGTGTATAATAGGCCCTTCAACAGTAATTATAGAAAAGGGGTTATTCGAAAAATATGGCGGTTTTAGGGAAGATATTGAAATAGCGGAAGATTATGAGCTTTGGCTCAGGATAACGGAGAATACTCCGATAGCATATATTGATCAGCCTCTTGTTATAAAAAGAGCAGGGGATTGGGAACAGCTTTCCGAAAAATATGGACAGATAGAAATATTCAGAATAAAAGCGCTTAAACAGCTTGTTGAAAAATCTTTTTTTAAGCCTGATAAAATGGTTCTTGCCAAAAAGGTCCTTTCTGAAAAATGCAGAATATATGCTGCAGGGTGCAGAAAGAGGGGAAAGGATAGCGAAGCTCTTTTATATGAAGATATTGTTGAAAATATGTTGTAAGGTTACTGCATCATGCCTGCGGCTGTAACTGCGCACCAACTATGCCGCAACTGCACTGCAGCTACCACTCACTGCAACTCGCAGCTACACCACAAGCTATGCCACAACTGATTTATCCAAAAACGCCTGCATATCTTCAGGAAGTTCTGCTGTAAAATCGCGGGCATCTCCTGTCCATGGGTCGCTGAATTCTAGCCTCGCAGCGTGCAGCATAAGGCGTCGTACAGCAATGGGAAAGTCTTTACGAAAAGCAAAGCGGGTCTCGCCGACAAGCGGATGCCCTGCTGCCTTAAAGTGCAGCCGTATCTGGTTCTTCCGCCCTGTCTCCGGGTTTACCTCAACTACAGCGAATAGAGCGCTGCCTGCCTCGCGCTGTTCCTGCACCCTGTAGAGCGTACGCGCAGGCTGCCCCTCAAGAGAGCGTGTGAAAACCCCTTCATTTTTTTTAAAATCACCCTGCACAAAAGCAATATATGTCTTGCGTACCTGCCGCAGATGAAAAAGTTCCATAAGACTTTTTTGTTTGCTCTTTCCTTTGGCAAAAAGAATAAGACCGGAAGTTTCCCCATCCAGCCTGTGGCAGGGGTGAGGCTTCCATGAAACTCCCTCGCGCAAGCATGCTGCGTAGAGGGTTTCTGTAAGAGCAGCGGAACTCTTACCAGGCGCGGGAATCGTAAGAAGCCCTGCTGGTTTATTCAGTACAAGAAAGTTTTCATCCTCGTAAACAATTGGAATATTTTTTGCCACAAACATCTTAAAACACTCTATCACACATATTTTTTTAAGAAAACCTGTGTTTTTTTTGATTAACAAATTCCATTATAGCAAGTATAATTTCTTAGGAGGAACCATAATGACCATCAATAAAATACAGGAAGGCGGAAAATTAACTCTCTCCATTGAGGGCAGGCTGGATACTACTACCTCGTCGCAGCTTCATGATGCGTTGATTCCGGCATTTGATGAGTCTAAGGAAATCGTGCTTGATTTTTCAAAAGTTGAATATATTTCTTCGGCAGGATTGCGTGTGCTGCTCATAGGGCAGAAAACAGCGAATTCCAAAGGAGCGGCCATGAAGCTTTGCGGTGTTTCAGAGGAGATCATGGAAGTGCTTGAAATGACAGGATTCAACGATATGCTGACTATTGTTTAACAACAGTAAAGGAGGCGATCATCATTTCCATCAGACTAAAAATATTGGTTATTGTGCTGGGATTCTTTTTTCTTCTTGTAACAGCATTTGCAGCATATTCAAGGGCAACTACAGCGAATTACAGGCAGCTCCGCACAGATGAAGTTTCAAAGACTATTGCCTTTGAGAGCGAGCGTGTAGGCAAAGTTATTGCGGAGATGGAACGCAATGCTATAGACCTTAGCCTGGCAGGCAGGCAGTTTTATCAGGCAGGTGAGCACCCAAGCTGGCTCGGCATATCCATTTCAGTGGAAAATTTCAGCGCGTTCCTGGCAGCAGTGGGCGGCGGTATCTGGTTTGAGCCATATGCGCTGGACGCTAATACGCGCAGGGTGTGCTACTATGCATTTTTCGACCCGGCTATCAATGCTGTGCGCCATGATCCTGATTTTATAACCAGTGAATATGACTACCACACACAAATGTGGTACACAACGATCGCGAACAGACTTGACGGAAAGTACGGTACTGTGTGGACAGCACCGTATTATGACGATGCCGGAACCAATGCTCTTATGACCACTGTCGGCGCAGGCATTTATGACGATAATGGAAAGTTTGTTGGTATGTCCACTGTTGATTGGGAAATACAGAGCATGGTGGACAGGCTGTCTGCCATCAAGCCGACTGCAAACAGCTTTGTGCTGCTCGCATCTCCCCATGACGACTACATTATCTCCAATACATACAAAGGCGGAACAGAATATACAGGCGCGATGCTGCACGGTCTGCAGTGGTATGGTGAGCTTCGTTTTACAGCAGACGATGCTGTAGACATAAGCAGCTTTGTTGATCGCGGTGTGGAGTATCTTGCTTTTAGCCGTCTCTTTGACAATGGCTGGCTGTTTTCGGTACAGATACCGTTGCGGGAAATTTTTTCCGAAATAGAAATACGAAACAATCAGTTTACTCTTATTATTGCCGCATCGTCCCTTGTTTTGTTTGCTCTGGTAGCCTTGCTGTTGTCGTGGCTCATCAACCGCCCGCTTAACAAGTTGACCTCCGGTGTTGCTGAATTAGGCAGCGGCAACCTCGATAAGCAGATTGAAATAAGCTCAAGAGACGAGATTGGAACATTGGCATCGGCATTCAATAAAATGACCGTAGATCTAAAAGCTTCTATTGAACAGAATGCGCTGGAACGGGCAGAGAAAGAACGCATTGGCGCAGAGCTGGATGTTGCCACAAAAATACAGGCAAGCATGCTGCCATGCATATTCCCTCCCTTTCCTGACCGCACAGAGTTTGATATATACGCCAGTATGCAGCCTGCAAAAGAGGTTGGCGGAGATTTTTATGATTTTTTTCTGGTAGACAAAAATACGCTGGCTGTAGTTATTGCCGATGTTTCCGGTAAGGGGATACCTGCTGCATTGTTTATGGTTATCGCAAAAACACTTATCAAAAACAACGCTCAATACGGAAAAAGCCCCAAGCAGGTTTTTGAAGATGTCAATAATATTCTTTGCGAAAACAATGACGCCAATATGTTTGTTACAGTCTTTATGGGGTATCTCGATATTCCAAGCGGAAGATTCATATTTGTAAACGCAGGGCATAACCCGCCGCTTTTGCGTACCGGCGAAAAGTTTAAGCTGCTTAAGACCAAGCCGGGCTTTGTGCTCGCGGTAATGGAAGATATGTTTTACAAGCAGTATGAAATCACTTTAAATTCTGGTGACGAATTGTTTTTATACACCGATGGCATAACCGAGGCTACCAATAAAGAAAAGGAGTTATTTGGCGATTTGCGATTTATTAATACAGCAAACAATTACCTTGATCTTCCGCTGAAGGAATTTACAATATCTGTTAAGCGGGAAATAGATAAATTTGCCGATGGCGAAGAACAGTCAGATGACATTACCATGCTCGCGCTGCGGTATAAAGGAAAATAAATTTTTGGTTTTTCAGAAGCGCACTGGTTTATAAGGCGAACTCCCGGATAAATGCGTCAAGGTGCGGGAATTTTTCACATAGGTTTTTCTTGTCCGCCATCTCGAAATCAGCGAAATCAAACCCCGGCGCAACAGTGCAGCAGACGAGTGACCAGGCAACGCTCTTTGCGGGAGTTGCTCCAAACCACCAGCCAGCAGGGACAACGTATTGCAGGCAGTCGCTATCCATAATATTCTGTCCAAGTATAACTTCTTTATATTCCCCATCAGGTGAAATCATGCAAAGCCTCAGACTGCCGCCCAAATAGAAGTGCCATATTTCGTCCTGCTTGATCCGGTGCAGATGGGATTTATCACCGTTGGTCAGCAAGTAATAAATTGCAGTACAATAATTACGCGGGCCACTGAAATTTTCATTCAAAAGAACATTGGCAGGGATAACACCCTTGCTCCTATAAGTCTCTCTAAAATATCCCCCTTCCGGGTGGGGAGACATATTAAGTGCTTTTATTATATCTGATGCCGGGATATTCATTGTATAGATAATATGATTTTTGCTTGTATAAATGCAAGAAGCACTAGATACTTTCCTTCCAGGCCGTGATGTCTCACGTAAAAAACTAACTTGATTTTATCCGTACAAATTGGCATAATATACTACTATACTAAGGAGAAAAAGGTATGAATAAATTTATTGGCATATTAGCAGTTGTGGCTCTGTTGCTTTTTGCAGGGTGCAGCGGCAAAGCAGGGGGTACAAAAAAAATGTTTTCCTCTCTTGCCGATTTCAACGGCGCGAAGATCGCCAGCCTAAGTGGCGCTGTATTTGCCGATTATATTGATCCGGTTATCCCTAATGTAAGCCATGTGTACTACTACACAATGCCAGACATGGCACATGCCCTTTCCTCCGACAAGGTGGATGCCGTAGCTCTTGATATGCCCGTTGCATTGTACTTGGCAGCGCAAAATTCCAAATTTATCGTTTACCCCGATGTAGTGGCTGACGACAGTTATGCATTCGCAGTTACCAAAGGGAGCGATCTTGGTGTGAAAGCTAATGAAGTTTTGAAAAAAATGTGGGAAAATGGCACAATCGCCCAACTTGAAAAAATCTGGTTTTCTGCGGATGAAAGCAAAAAAATATTGCCTGTACTCAATCATAAACCGGATTTCAATGGCCGCGCCGGTACTATAATCTATGGGTGCGAGACAACGTACGTCCCTTCGACCTACATCGGCCCGGACGGCAAGCCGACCGGCTATGAGCTTGATATAGTAACCAGGATAGCCTATGAGCTAAATATGAAGGTAGAGTTTGTTCCTATGGCATTTGCCGGGCTCTTGTCGGCTCTTGCCTCCGGCAAGGTAAACATGGTTGGCGGATGCATGTCAATAACAGAAGAACGCAAGAAGGCAGTAGATTTTGTTGGCCCTAACTTTGTGGGCGGTATTACACTGGTTATAAATAAGGATCGTCTTGCTAAGTGATCCTGGTTGGGAAATATAGCTGTATGAAAAATATTGGTTTGTTTGTTGGGGTATTACTTGCATTCTCTTTCTTTGCAGCTTGTTCTTCAAATAAGGAAGAGCAAGCTTTAGGCAGGGCGAGGACATACGCCGACTATATCAATACCGGAAAACGGATAGCTGTACAGGCAGGGGATGTTTACGGCAAGATAGCGCAGGATATATTCAAAGCAAAAGATGCTCCGGAATATTTAACAGTCGCCGATATGCTGGAATCATTGCGTATGGGGAAGATCGATGCGGCTTTGCTCAGCCACAGTTATATCCGGCAGCTTGTTGACAGCGGCTCTTACCCTAATGTTGACTATCTGTGGGTGCCGGAAGATGTTTATGTAAACAAGGCTGGTCCTGTTTTTTATACAACCGGACTTCGTGATAAATACAACGAATGGTTTCGCGGCATTGCTGCGAATGGAACATGGGATAAGATCCTTGACCGGTGGATCGGCGCCCCTTTGCCTGCCCAGAAAGATATTCCAAAATTTAAATTCACCGGCGAAAACGGCACACTGCGGGTGTGCGACACCGGCAATTACCCCCCTCTGATTTATTTTGACGCGAACAACGAGCCGGCAGGTTTCGATGTGGAGATGATAAGCCTGTTTGCGCAGCACATGGGCATGAAGCCGGAGTTTACCATGATGGCTTACGAAGCGATCGGGCCGTACGTGGTGTCTGGCAAGGCAGATATGAGTTCAGCTACGCTTACAATCACAGACGAGCGCAAGAAAGGGATGATCTTCGGCGAGCCAAGTGTTATAACACAGGCAGTATTGATTGTACCAAAAACTGGGGCAGATAAGGTTAGCGAAAAGGCGATAGATTATACATACTTTGCCGGTAAAGAGATCGCTGTAATGACAGGCGTACTAACTTATATAACAACAGAAAAAATAGGCGGCAAGCCAATTAATTATAACGACAGTTCATCGGCAGCGGAAGATGTGCGGCAGGGTAGAGTAGCAGGATATATGCATGCGCTGTCGGCAGTTCAGGTTATGGCAGCACAGCTTGGCGGCTTTGAGGCAATCGCAGTTCCAAAAGATATCTTTAGCGCGCAAATAGGCGCCATATCTCATGATCAGGATGTTATCAACCGTTTTAATGCTTTTCTTCCAGTGCTGGAGGCAGATGGAACTCTTAAGGAGATGAAAAGCCGGTGGTTTGGAAGTTCTCTTGACTTAAAAGCTCCCATACCGGAAATTAAAAACCCGGGCAAGAACGGCGTTTTGAAAGTAGCGATCTGTTCAGACTCTATTCCCTATGTTTATGTTGGCGCTAACGGGAATTTTTCAGGTTTTAGTGTGGAGCTTGCGCTCCGCTTTGGCGCGCACGAGGGAAAAATCATAGAGTTTACCAATATGGAGTTTGGCGGATTGATACCGTATATTGTCAGCAAAAAAGCAGATTTTGGTATTGCTAACATGGCTATCACTGCGGAGCGCAAAAAAAGCGTATTGTTCTCCGATCCATTCTTTGACGAACAGCATGGTATTCTCGCGCTTAAACAATCTGTTGGGACTCCAGTCGTAGCTGCTCCCGCGGTCTCTGCTATTAGCTATACTGATTTTGTTGGTAAAAAACTTGGCGTATATACCGGATCTATCTGTGAGCAGGTGACAGTTGATATCAATGCCATTCCCGCATATTATTCCGATTTATCCGCAGGATTGGAGGATGTCAGAAAAGGGAGAATTGCCGGATACATGACCGACCTCTCCATGTTGCGGGTTTTGGCTGCCTCGCCGGGCAACGAAGATCTGCTGCTTATTAAAGTGCCAATTGAGTTTTTTATAGCGCCTATGGGGGCTATATCAGCAAATCAGGATATTATAAATCGCTTTAATGTATTTCTTTCCAGGCTCGTGGCAAATGGGACTCTTGCCGAGATTCAGGATCGCTGGCTGGAAAACATGCATGAGTTGGATCCTGCCATGCCCGACATACAGCTCGCAGGAACAAATGGTACGCTTAGAATCGCCACCAGTGGAACAGAGGTGCCTTTTGCTTATACCGGCGCGAATGGTCAGTTAAAAGGCTATTGCATTGAGCTGGCTTTGCGCTTTGCGGTCCATGAGGGAATGGACGTAGAATTCGCCGACATGGATTTCTCCGGGCTTATACCCTATGTTCTGGGCGGGAAAGCTGACCTTGCCATATCAACAATCTCCATTACAGATGAACGCAAAAAAAGCGTACTCTTTTCAGATTCCATTTATGACGACCAGTTTGGCATTATTACATTGAAAAATAGCGAAGGCGCATTGGTATCGCGCGATCATGTTGTTAAGAAAGGCGGCTTTGCAAGCTGGCTAAAAACCGGTATAGAGCGCAACCTTATAACAGACAACCGCTGGAGGATGATTGTAAACGGCCTTGGCACAACAATGCTCATCTCGCTCTCTGCGCATTTTTTTGGTACAGTGTTCGGTTGCTTTGTCTGTTTTGTGCTGACTCGTAAAAATAAAATAGTGAGAAAACTCGGAAGCATGTACTGCGGCCTTGTTTACGGTACGCCCGTGGTTGTTCTGCTGATGATAACGTACTATATAATCTTCGGCAATACGAATATATCCAATGTGATTGTGGCAATAGCTGCATTTACCATAGTAATGGGTGCTGGTATTGCCCAGAATCTGAAAGGAGCAATTGATACTGTTGATCCTGTTGAGATAGAAGCAGCGCGGAGCATTGGGTTCTCTTCATTTAATGCATTCCTGACTGTAACGCTGCCGCAGGCTATACGCCGCGCGCTGCCGGGTTACACAAACAGCTTTGTTGAGCTGGTAAAAGCGACTGCCATTGTCGGGTTTATCGCTATTCAGGATTTGACCCGCGCGGGCGACATTATACGCAGCCGCACTTATGACGCTTATTTTCCGCTTCTGTTTGTAGCGGCGATCTATTTGATCGTAACAACGATTTGCGTACAGTTATTCAAATTTGTTGTAAGGAAAGCGAACAAGGGAGCAGTTCAATGAGTATTATTTCTGTTAAAAATCTTGAGAAAAGATTTGGCGAGAATGTAATTCTGCAGAATGTAAGCGTAGATATAGAAAAAGGCGAAGTTGTTTCAATTATTGGACCTTCAGGTACGGGCAAAAGCACATTATTGAGGGCAATTAATTTTCTTGACCCGCCCACAGACGGAGAGATATTCTTTGATAGCGAAAAAATCACTAAAAAGAGCATGGATGCCGCACGGCGCAGGCTGGGGATGGTGTTCCAGAGTTTCGGACTTTTCAGCCACATGGATGTTATGGGCAACCTTACGGCAGGGCCCATCAAACTGTTAAAGATGCCAAAAGACGAAGCAGAGGAAAAAGCCTCTGCTCTGCTTAAAACTGTTGGGCTCTCTGCGCGCTCGCGGTTTTTTCCATCCCAGCTTTCGGGTGGACAAAAGCAGCGCGTTGCGATTGCAAGATGCCTTGCCATGTCGCCGGAGGTGATTCTGTTTGACGAGCCCACCAGCGCGCTTGATCCCACAATGGTTAGCGAGGTTATGGCTGTTATGCGTAGTCTTGCCAAATCCGGAATGACAATGCTGGTTGTTACGCACGAAATGGAGTTTGCCCGTGATGTCTCCAGCAGGGTGCTGTATATGGACGAAGGGGGGATTTATGAACAGGGCAGCCCTCAGGAGATTTTCGTGCAGCCCAAAAAGCCCAGGACGCAGGCGTTTATCTACAATATTCGTTCGTTCAGTTATGATGTCACAAGCCGCAACTTCGACTATGTGGAAATGCTCGGCGGTGTTGAAAATTTTTGTTTCAGGCACGCCATAGATAAAAAAATCGCGAACAAATTGCAGCTTCTTGCAGAGGAGCTTGTTATCAATATTGTTACGCCAAAGTATGGGGCGTGTGCGCTTAATTTAAATTTTTCCGAAAAACTTGGCACTTACGGACTTTCGATTTCATACAGCGGAGAAAGTTCCAATGCGCTGGAAAACACCAATGATGATCTCTCTGCAGCAATGGTGCGGGGCAACGCGAAAGAAATACGCCACGAATATGCCGAGGGGACAAACACCATTACAGCGACATTATAAAGTGGAGAACCTACGTTAAATGAATGAGCTCTTTATCGAAGCAAAATTGGAAAACATGGATGAAGTGCTGGATTTTATCAATGAACAGATTAAGGATTGCCCACCCAGGATTCAACATCAAATAGGTATTGCTGTTGACGAGGTGTTTTCCAATATTGCCAGCTATGCTTATCATCCGGCAACAGGCAGCGTTGCAGTTCGCATTACCGTGGATAGCGACATTAATATTGAGTTTGAGGACAGCGGTATAGCGTATGATCCTCTTTCCGCAGATACTCCGGATATTTCTCTTCCTGCCGAGGAGCGCAAAATAGGTGGGCTTGGGATTTTTATGTTAAAAAAACTAATGGATTCTGTGGAGTACAGGCGGAAAGAAAATAAAAATATCCTTTCGATTAAAAAAAAGATAACAGGATAAAAATAACGACTGATTCAAGCCAATAAAGTTATTCCAGAGAAGAAAGAAATTTTACAGCATTATAGCCGTCAACAGCAGTTGAAACAGGAGAGTAGTCAGGCTCTCTGACTGCTTTTACAGCATCTTTTACCATATTCTCAAAATAAGCTGTTTTTTCAAATAGGAGCTTATCGGTCATTACAAGAGAATTAAAACCTGTATAGTATGGGCTTTCCATGCTTTTCCACTCTTCGTAAATACCGTTACCTATTTTAATTGATCCTGACTCAAAAGAAAGTTCAAGAGAAAAAGTAAGATAATCCCTTCCTGCTCCGCATTCAAAAAAAACCGGTATTTTCCCTGCTTTTTTATTTTTTATATATGCTGCAACAAGGGCAGTCCCCTCTCTTTTTTCAAGGTTTCCGATTGTTTTATTTTTTTTAAGAACCCCGTTGGTAAGATACATTATTATATCCGCAAGATGAGTCCCATCATGCCACATTACATCAATAATTTTTTTTGTTTTCCCCATATAAAGAAAAGCAGAAACAGAAAGAAGGTTTCCGTAGGTTTTTTCGTTGATCCTTTTTTTTGCCAATATATAATTATTGGAATAGCGCCTTTCGTGATTTGTAATTATTTTCGCAACCCCTTTTTTGTGGTACAGCGCGATTTTTTTTGCTTTGCCGAGTTTGTCTGCAAGGGGTTTCTCGCAAACAATAACTTTTATTCCCTGCGCTATTGCTTTTTCTGTCATTTCAAGATGGATATCGGGATGTGTTGCTATAAATACAATATCGGGATTTATTTCTTTTATCATTTCTGTTGGATTTTCAAAAACAGGACAATTCCATTTTTCCGCAAAGAGAGCTCTTCTTTTGGGCTTTATATCGCAACCTGCCGATATAACAGTGTCTGGATTCTTTTTTACTGCTCCTGCGTGAGTGCACGGTTTTTCGCGTAAAGGATCATCTTCAAGAATACTTGCGATTCTTCCAAGCCCTATAAAAGCGCATTTGATTTTATTTTTTGCTTCCATGTTTGTTTTATCCATGCACCCGCGAAGGGCGCGGCTCTATAAATCTTTTGTCTCTTCTTTTAGAACAGCAAGCAACTCGCTATCTTTTTTTGCATACTTTATTATTGCCCGGAGAAATCCGGAAGGAGTGCCTATATCAAGCCTTTCCCCTTCTATTGTTTGAAAGACAACCTTTTTTTTATCCATAAGTTTTTTAAGGGCATATATGTGGAAATATTCCCCCTTGC
>WRFK01000009.1 GCA_009778835.1 Spirochaetaceae bacterium | reverse complement strand
TTTCCTATCATTATATCTTCTATTATGTCTACAGGGTGGAGAAAGTCATTTCTGTATTCTGCGGGATAGAGTATAAGATTATCTCCCTCTCCTTCGATCCTGCACCCCATTTTTTTTCCAAAAGATACTGCTTCATTTACTTTAAAATTTTCTCCAAGCAGTTTGTTGACATATGAAATATCTGTCTTTACAGGCTGCTGAAAATAAAACGGAGCAGTAACCTCTCGGCCAAGCAACGTATCATAAGGGTATACTGTTTTTACAGGAAGAATTTCATAGCCCGCATCATAAAGGTCACAGGCAACAATAGATGTTGCAAGTAAAAGCGAATAAATATCTGTTCCTGTCATTTCCACAAAAAGCTCTTTGTCTCCGGCAACAACAGCGCCAATATCATTGCTGTTGATTACAGGAGGAAGGCTTAAGGTTTTTCCCTTTGAATCCGTAATATAAGGGTATTTGTCAAATCCGGAAATAATCGCTCCGAATTCCTCTCCCTTGGGATGCTGTTTTATAATTTCTCTTAACGTTAATTTTTTGTCAAAGCCAAGCGGCGCAAAAGATTCTTTGTCCGGATTTGCCGCAAGATATTTTATTGGATATTCAAAAAGATCGCTTCTGTAAACTCCCATTGCTATGCTTTTTCTCTTTTGCCCATAATTCCAGCACAGCTTCTCCTGTGTCTGGATAATATCTTTAAGCAATGATTCATCCATGCCCTTGCCTTTTATTGCAAATGCAGAAATATATGGTCTTATTTTTCCAAGCGCAGGATCCACTTCTATTATTCTGTTCCCGCAATCTTTAACATTTCCTTTTGCAGAAAAAAACGGATACTCTTTTTTCTCTCCGCCAAGATAAATTCTAAGCTGCCTTCCTAGCCCGGCTGTTGACCACAAGTCCGGACGGTTGGTGTCGTTTAATTCTATTTTAAGAATATCGCCTTCTTTGCCGTCGAATTCCGCTTTGGCAACAGAAAGAATTTTTACAAAATCATCTCCAACTATCTTCTTTCCAATATATTTATATAACGCATCTTCATAAACTTCTATTTTAGGCATCGTTACTTACTCCTTCTGAGTCTTATGCTTTCAATATTGCTGGTAAAAAGCTCTCTTAAATCATTGAGTCCAAGCGACATAAGAGCCATTCTGTCGATTCCAAGGCCCCACGCAAGAACAGGCACATGCACTCCAAGTGGTTCTGTTACTTCTGGCCGAAAGATTCCCGATCCTCCAAGTTCAAACCATCCAAGAACAGGATGTTTTATATGGATTTCCACAGAAGGTTCTGTAAAAGGGAAATAGCCGGGAACATACATAACTTCGGTTGCCCCTGCCACCTCTTCCGCAAACATTTTTAAAAGCCCAAGCAGTGTTTTAAAATTTACATCTTCTCCAAGGACAATCCCTTCTGTCTGGTAAAAGTCGGAAAGATGAGTCGCATCCACTTTGTCGTATCTGAAGCATCTTGCAATTCCAAAATATTTTCCAGGGATTTTAGCCTTGGGAAGTGTCTTTGCGGAAAGAACTGTTCCCTGACTTCTTAAGATAAGCCTTTTTGTAAACTCTTTGTCAAAATCATATCCCCAACCGCGGCTTCCTGTTTTCCAGCCATTTTTGTGAGCCTCTGCAACCTGATCAAGATATGGCTGCTGGATCTCCTTTGCTTTCTTGGGATCTTCTATATAATAGACATCGTGGATATCTCTGGCAGAATGGAACTGCGGCATAAAAAGAGCATCGCTGTTCCAGAACTCTGTTTCAACAAGCGGGCCATCAAATTCTTCAAATCCAAGTGAAACAAGTTTATCTTTTACTCCATCAAGAAATTCTGAATACGGACTGTGTCTTCCCAACAGAACTCTTGCAGGAGGAGTATTTACGTTATAACTTCTGAATGTCGCATTTTTCCAGGTTCCATCCGCAAGCATTTCGGGAGTAAGCCCTCCGATTTCATTGCCGGAAACCCCCTGCTCTTTTAATTGTTTTTTTACCTGCATTCCCATAGAAGTCATTTTGTACACAACATCTTCTCTTTCTGCTATACGGAAAGGGGCGCTTCCGCCTCCCCGTTTTTTACTGATTCCCGACATTGCCTGCTTCTCTTCTGCAGTAAGAGCACTTTCTTCGATTTCGCCGGATGCAACCCCTTTATCAAGAAGAGTTCTTACTGCTTTCATCACTGGAGACATTCCTGCGCTTTTAACAATAACTTTTTTTTCTTCGTTAAGCGCCATTATCCCTTCTTTTGACATTTGTCCGAAAGCTGCGCCTGTATCTTTGTTTTCAAGCGAAAGTATCGAACTTATTTCGGAAAGAGTAAGCGCTCCCCCTTTCTCTTGCACAAGATTAAATATTTTCTCTGCCGGCGTATTGTTTTTCTGATAGTCGCGGCCTATATCTGTTATCTCAAAGATCACTCTTTGTTTTTTTTCTTTTTCTTCAATAAGTTTTTTGGCAGAGAGCCAGCTAAATGCCTGGTTATACTGACCAGGCTTGAAGGCCAGTTTGCCAACAAGACTTTCTGCTGAAATATTTTCTTCTTCTGCATTTAAGAGCAGTTTTATTTCAAGAGGATGAAATGTTTTTATATCGAAATCCATCTAAGTCTCCTATTCATTTAAAATCCGGAACACATTTTTCAGCCAGCGCTTTTAAAAACAGCCCTACATCGCTCACAATTCCCATTGCCTGGCTTGAGCCTCTGTCGGAGAGTTTTGTAACAACTGCCGGGTTTATATCAATACATACTGTTTTTACCCACGAAGGGATCATATTGCCTGTCCCTATTGAGTGTAACATTGATGAAAGCATAATAACCATGGAAGCCCCTTCAATAATTTTTGCATATTGCGTCTGCGCTTCTATCATATCGGTTACTGCCTCTGGAAGAGGGCCATCGTCCCTTATGGAGCCTGCAAGACAATACGGTATGTTGGCTTTTACTATTTCATACATTATGCCACTGGTAAGAACATTCTGCTCCACAGCATTTTTTATAGATCCGCATAAATTTATCTTGTTGATTGCCCTCATGTGATTTTTATGCCCTTCGTTAGCTGGCCTTCCTGTTTTCTGACAAAATCCAAGCGATGTTCCAAAAAAAACAGATTCAATGTCATGCACAGCAAGGGCATTTCCAGAAAGCACTCCGCTAAAAAAACCTTCTCTTAGAAGAGCTGAAAAAGCACGAGAGCCTCCTGAATGGACAACAACAGGACCTGCTACAACAACAATTTTTTCTTTTTTCTCTTTCATTTTTACAAGCTCTGCGGCGATTTTAGCTGCCACAAAATCTGTGGAACGTTCTGATGATACATCTCCGGACATAAAAGTAAAATCTTCCGATCCTCTTTCCCTTGCAGGGGGAAAAACTCTTACAGCATCGGAAGAGCAGAGCACTTTGTCTTCTTTTTTTACATCTCTGAGTTTTACGCAAACAGGGCCATCTTCTTTTAACACAATAACAGCATCCATTCTCTGGTTTTTAACCTGGCACCACTTTTTGTTGTAGAAAACTTCTGTGCGATGATTTGTTGTTGAGTAAAAATCTTCCGAAACACACTTGTCTCCCGGAGCAGTTTTAAACAGAGCTTCCGGAGGCTTTTTTTCATAGCTGCCAAATTGAACAAGTTTTGGAGAAAGGGCCTGAATCTGCTCCTCTGTTTCACATATAAGATCGATCTCAATAACAGATTCCTGGACATTTGTTTTTCCTACGCTGAATTCAACTATCTCGTAGTCTGCCCCATCTGCAATAATTGCATTTAAAGTTTGGGTAAGTATCCCTGAATCAATAAGATGTCCATGTGATATAAATCTTCTTTTTTTCATTTCCTATCTCCTTACCTCACCCCATATAAACTTATATAACAAAAATAAAATTGGCATACCAGCACTCCAAAAACGCTATTTATCCTTTTTCAGTATCCAGCAATGGCGCAAGTATCCATGTCTTTCAAAATCAGGAGATACTGTTTGTTCTGTAATATTACTGACAAAAAATAATGTACTTATATTATCATCTAATTTAAATTTTTTAAAGTTGCTTGAGAAGATAATTATACCATCTTTTTTAAGCTTTTCAGCAGCCAGAGTAATTAAACTTGAATGATCAGCCTGAATATCAAAAAAATCTTCCCTGCTTTTTGAATTTGAAAAAGTGGGAGGATCTATAAAAATAATATCATATAATTCATTGTCTTTTGCCAGAAAATCCATGCAATCTGCTTTTATTATCTTATTTGTTTTAAGCCCCATTTTATTAAGGAGAAAATTTCTTTCAGCCCAACTGCAATAGGTGGAATTCGTATCCACACTTGTTGTGCTCAAAGCGCCGCCTGCTGCTGCATAGACAGAAGCTGTTCCGGTATATGAAAATAGATTTAGCATTTTCTTACCCGCAGAAAGCTCCCGGATCATTTTTCTTATAATTCTATGGTCAAGGAAAATACCGGTATCAAGGTAATCGTAAAAATTTACATAAAACGAAAGCCCGTCTTCCTGCACTATATCATAAACACCTTCTTCTCCCCTTTTTTTATACTGCTCTCCCTTTTTTTGCCTCTTTTTTTGTCTGACATTTATATTTTTATAATTTATTCCTGTTATATTTTGAGCAGTATAAATTATTTCTTTTAGTCTTCTATCTGCTTTTTTTTCCGGTATTTCTGCAGGCGGAGCATATTCCTGTATATAGAGAAATTTATCTTCATACACATCTATTGAGGCTGAATATTCAGGTATATCTGCGTCATAAATTCTGTAGCTGGTTATACTTTCTTTTGTCTTCCATTTTCTTAATGCTTTGATGTTTTTCCTTAATCTATTCGCAAGCATTTCTGAAAAATATACAGATGCCGGAGTTTCTGCTTCTCCATTTTGAGCAGAGCTTGTCTTTCGATCCGAAGAGCTTGCCTCTTGCCCGGACAAATCTGTCTTTTCCCTGTACCTGGAGTCAATGCTGAAAATCGCAGAAACAGATTTTATCGAACCATTATATACAGTATTTACCTGAAGCGGTTTCATTCCAAGGCTTCTTGAAAGCTCTTCATCTCCGGAAAGCGCAATAACTTTAAATCCTTCGAAATTCTCTTTTATTTTTTCTCCTGCCAGTTGATATAATGGGGATAGGTCTTCATCGCTTCCAAGTCTTTTTCCGTACGGAAGATTGATCGCAACAAGACCAGGTTTAAGATTTTTATCCAGGTGTTTTTCAATATCTGCTATATTGGTTTTCTTTACATCAATACAGGAAGAAAATCCTGCTGACTTAATATTTTCTTTGGATATTCTTATGGCTTCTCCATCAATATCAAAACCAAATATCCTTACAGGAGAAAGAGCTTCAAGATCTCTTGCTTTATAAGCTTCATCAACCAATGCTTTCCATTCTTCATTTTTAAATTGCCGCAAGTGCTGGAATGAAAAATTTTTCCTTAGCAACCCCGGAGCTGTGCTGGAGGCTATCATTGCTGCTTCAATAAGAAATGTTCCACTGCCGCACATGGGATCCACAAAAGCAGGCTTTCCAATATCTTGCTGAAGCTGTTCCATATTTTTTTGCAGAACCATCTCATTCCATCCAGCTCTTTCAAGAAGCGCTGCTGCAAGATTTTCTTTTAATGGAGCAACTGCCCCTTTTCTCCTGTATCCGCGCTGGTGAAGGCTCCCGCCCGAAATATCAAGGCTTATTGTAGCGCTATTTTTTGAAACAAAAAGATTTATTCTTATATCTGCATCCTGCTTGTCAACATTAGGCCTGCTTCCGGAGATAGTCCGGAAGTGGTCAGAAATACCATCTTTTACCAGAAGAGAAAGATACGATGAGTTGGTAAATGTTTTGGAAACTAACGTTGTATCAACAGCTATTGTTTTTTCTTTATAGAAAAAATCTGACCATTTTATCCTTTTTGCCCTTTCATATATCTCTTTTTCATCATGAGGATTAAAATCTTCAAGAGCCAAAAGCGCTTTTCCCGCAATTCTTGACCAGAGGCAAATTTTAAGCCCATTGGAAAACGAGCCCGTAAATTCAGCTCCTCCCTGCTTCTGTTCTATTGGGAGGGAAGGGATTATATTTTTAAGTTCTTTAACAAGCTGATATTCAAACCCCGAAGGGCATGTAACGAAAAATCTGTATGATTTAGCCATAATATACCGGTACTTGCTGCCTTAGACATTAAACCTGAAATGCATTATATCTCCGTCTTTTACCAAATACTCTTTTCCTTCTACACGGAGCTTTCCTGCTTCTTTAACTTTTTGTTCTGTACCGTATTTCATTAAATCATCATAGTGATATACTTCAGCTCTTATAAATCCTTTTTCAAAATCTGTATGGATAACTGCAGCTGCCTGCGGAGCCTTATCTCCATCATCATAAGTCCATGCTCTTGCTTCCGGATCCCCTGCAGTAAAATAAGTACGCAGTCCCAAAAGGTTGTAGCCGCTGTGGATAAGTTTTACAAGGCCGGATTCTTCGAGCCCTGCTTCTTTTAAAAACTCTTTGCGCTCCTGGTCAGTTTCAAGCAAAGCTATTTCTGCCTCAAGCTTTCCGCAGATCGGAATTGCAACAGCCCCCTCTTTTTCAGCATGCTCTTTTACCACATCAATATATTTACTTCCTGTCCTGAGTGTTTCTTCATCAACATTGCAGACATATATCTGCTTTTTCATTGTTAAAAGATGGAGGTCTTTGAGAAGCGCTGTCTGCTCTTCTGTAAAACCCAAAAGCCTTGCAGGAATTCCCTTTTCAAGCTCCTCTCTTAGTTTTTCAAGAAGTTCAAGAACTGCCCGCACATCTTTTCCGCTATCTTTGCTTGTTGCCTTGAGCTGCTTTTCCAGTTTCTCTTTTCGTTTTTCAACTGACTCAAGATCTGCGAGCGCAAGTTCAATATTTATAACCTCTATATCTGAAAGAGGATCTATTTTACCGCTTACATGGATTATATCATCATTGACAAAGCATCTTACAACATGAGCGATTACTCCTACTTGTCTTATATGGGAAAGGAATTTATTGCCCAACCCCTCTCCTCTTGAAGATCCTTTGGTAAGCCCTGCAATATCAACAAACTCAACCACTGCAGGTGTAACTTTTTTTGGTTTAAATATCGAAGCGATTTTATCGAGCCTTTCATCAGGCACATTTACAATACCAATATTTGGTTTTATTGTAGAAAACATATAATTTGCTGTTTCAGCAGGCGTAGATGTAAGTGCAGAAAATATAGTGGTTTTTCCAACATTAGGCAGCCCAACTATACCACAATTAAGTCCCATTATTTTTTCCTTAGAATAAAGATATCTTATGCTATTAAAGCTCTGCTAAAGTGTCAATCAGTGGCACAGACTGTGCCACTGATTGCGTCACGGATGGCAGTGTTTTGCGCTAGACATGGACAGCAACAGGATGTTGCGCAGCAGTCCTGTATTGTGGCATGGATGCCACGATCTTACACAGAGTGGCGACCAAGCGCGAGTTGTCGCGATCAAGCGTGGGGAGGCAAAAGATTGGGGAGTTGCTGTAATGGATATGCAAGGTTGCTTTGGTTATTAAAAACCACAGAGATGCTTTCCCCTGAGGAGTCGATAGTATTTTTAACTTCCTGATATGCTCAAATCCTGAGGGGAAACTTGGAGCTGTCCGAGAAGTATGATTTTTGAATTTTTCTTTTATAAAAATTCAAATCAATTGCTACCAATTCCTGCTTTTTTTGTATTCTTAAACACAGAAACGAATAAAAAATCATACTTCTAAACTTATTGGACAGCCCCTAAAACAGAGGACTATTTCAGCTAATCCAACTTGTCAATTATAAGCACATCTTTAAATCCTTCCTTGCGATCCGGATACTCAATCTTCGCAATAAGGTTAGAGATTACCGATTCAGGCACAACTTCATGAGCGTCTCTCTCTCTGTTTCTTTTTAAACATGTTGCAAGGTCTGTATTTACAAATATCGCAGAAATTGTTTTTTTATTCCGGTTAGCCATTGCTACATAGGCCCCTCTTGATTCTGTGGAGATACTCATATTATCTATAAGAAGCGGTTCGCCAAGTTGAAAAAGATGTTCTATTATCTTTTTTTCAAGGTGCTTTACAAGATTTTCATCAACTGAATCAAATTTATCTTCAGACCATTTATCATTGAAAGTAATCATTTCATAAAGAGTCCTCATTATCTCTTTTCTGTTTACCCTTTTGCGTCCTGATTTTGCAAAATATTTTCTGGCAAAATAAGACTTGCCGGATCCAGGTAATCCGCATACAAGGACCATATCGCATTTTCTAAACTGTTCCAGAGGCATTTCAAACTCCTATTGCAATAAAATCAGTTGCTTCACAAACAAATAATTCTATTATAATTATCGGCAGGAGTATTGGCTTTTATAATTATTGTTCAACTGTATTGATTTTTTCATCGGAATTATAAGCATTAGCCCACTGAACCATTATATCTATAAAACTCTGAAGATTTTCGGAAAAATACTTATCTTTATGATAGATCATATAAAACTTTCTTGTTAAGAAAGAATCATTTATATGCAAAGCAACAAGATCGCCCGAAGCAACCTCTTTTTCAACAACTTTTTTTGATATAAGAGCATATCCTGCTTTATGCATTACCATATTTTTTACTGCTTCGCTGTCGGAAATCGTACACACAGTTTTAAAGCCTATTCTGTTTCTTCTCATAAAACCTTCTGTGCTATACATTGTGCCGCTGTCTCTTTCAAACAGAATCATTGGAAGATTATTAAGCTGGCTTGGTCTTACCCTCTCTTTTTTCGCAAGAGGCTGATCAGGCGAAGATATCAAGACGATCTCTTCATAAAATAACTCCCGCGATATAATTTTAGGGTCTCTTACTTTATGGGAAACAATTCCAAAATCATTTTTAAATTTACTTGTTGTGCTTACAACATTTTCACCGGGCATTGCGTAAACCGAAACTTTTATTTCAGGATATTTTTCAATAAATTTAGGCATAAAATCCGGAAGATAATAAGAACTAAAACTATTGATCGTATTAATTACAATATTTCCTTTTTTCTGCCTTTTATAGTCGCTTATATTTTCTTCGATCCGTGATTCTATTTCAAAAATAGTTTCTGCCATTGAATATAGCATATTGCCTGCATCTGTAAGTATAAAGCTCTTTCCTGTTTTGTTTATAAGGGAGAATCCTGCCTTTTCCTGGAGATCCTGAACCTGCCTTGTAACAGAAGGCTGGGTAATCCCAAGATATTGGGCAGCTTTTGTAAAACTATTAAATTTAGCTGTATAATAAAATGACTTTAAATTATCCAAATTCATATAAGTTTTATATCATATTAATTATTATTAGAAAATATTAAGAAAATATTAAAAGTTATAGCTTCTCTAAAACAATAGTAGTATAGTAATAGTGTTAATTACTTTTTTTTATTCAAAAACAGGTGAGAAATATGGGTGCTGTTAATAGAATCATAAAAATCCTTATTGTTGATGATTCACGTATCATGCAAAATATTCTAAAAAACTCTTTTGATGAAAAAGAAGCTTGGGGTAAAACAGAATTTTTAACTGCTTCGGATGGGGAAGAAGCTCTTAAAGTTATGGACGAACATTTAATTGATATTTTATTGCTTGACTGGAATATGCCAAAGCTGGATGGTCTTTCGGTTTTGAAAAAACTCAGACAATCCGATAAGTATAGACAACTTCCTATAATAATGATCACTTCGGAAGCAGCAAAATATAATGTAATAGAAGCTTTAAAATCAGGCGTAAGCGATTATATCATTAAGCCTGCTTCAAGAAAAATATTAATAGATAAAATAAAAGGGTTTATACTTGGAACCTGAAATTGTAAACCACAAATTATCCGGGAAGGAGGAGCATCGTGAAAAAAGAATACATTATGCCTTTTGTTGAATCAACACAGAATGTTTTTCATGAATTTTTTGGAATTACTCCGGAACTTGATACTCCATATTTTGTAAAAAAAGAAGAAACTTTAAATTGGGATGTATCGGGTATAATTGGAATTGCCGGAGAATCAAAGGGCGTTATTGTTTTAAGTTTTAATGAAAAAGTTGCTGTATCTCTTGTATCCAAACTTGTGGGAAGAAAAGTTACAACATTGGATGAGGACGTTATCGATACTATAGCAGAAGTTACAAATATTATTGCAGGCAATTCAAAAAAGGGATTTGAAGAATATAGATTAAAAATATCTCTCCCTTCGATAATAAAGGGAAAGGAACATGTTGTATTCTGGCCAAAACAGGATATTCCTATATTAAGTATCCCTTTTACAGTGCCTGAAGGCAAATTTATGCTGTTTGTCGGACTTGAGAAGAAAATTACCAACGATATACTTTTGTAAAATACAGGGAGAAACTGAATGAGCTTACGAACAAAATTCATTATACTACTTCTCTTATTAAATGGAATGCTTTTTATTTTTGGTTTTGCTTTCTATTTTAATAATAATAGAAATAACATAATCAGAAATGAAATTTCCATAATCGATGCTGTTCATATAGCATTGTATGAGGAAAATGTTGCCGTAAGAGGAATGTTCATTCTTCCCATTTCAAGACAGATCAGCATTATGGAAAATGCTGAAAAAAATCTCGACAGAGCCATATCAAACCTTCTTTCGATAAGATACCTTATAAATCGAAGCCCTGTAATTGATCAGTCAATCAGAAACATAATCGCGGAAAGGTACAGCTCGCTTATGTCCATGCCTGCGTTGCTTGATATTGCAGATAAAATTCTTAATGCGGTTGATCGTTCGATTCAATCGACAGCAAACTTTGAGATAATTAATGATTACGCAACAGTGCATGGAAACGAAGAGTTAAAAATAAGAGCCAAGATATTCGCAGAACTCCTGTTTGAGATAGAAAAAAATATTGTGAGCGCTCTTGCCAACTTTGATGCTCAATATAAAATAATTGATAACGAAAGAACAGCAATAGAGCGTAATGCGATTATTACTTTTATAATCTTCTTTTTGGCTATTGTTATTATTTCAGTTGTAGTAGGAACCCTTATTGCAAGATCAATTATTAGCGTTACCCATAGCCTTGATAAAGCCAATAAAGAAACAGATGTTATTTTTAAAAATATACATGAAGGAATTTTCCAGCTCGACACATCTTTAAAAATAGGACACTTGTGTTCCCAGTATTTTGAAAATCTTTTTAGAGATATCAATTTCAGGAATATGCCTTTCCTGGAATTTCTCAGAGAGATAGGGGTCGCTGCAAAAGATATTTTCGTTACAGAAGATTATCTAAAGTTATTTTTTAACGAGAAAATAAATAATACCCTCCTTGCCCAGGTAAACCCTCTCGACAAGGTATATATTTCCATACTTGATGATAATAAAAAAACACAAAACAGATATGTGAGCTTTGTATTCTCTATATTCGTCAATGCAGATAATCAAAAGGAGTTGCTTGGAACAGTAAATGATATTACAGAAGAAGTTCTCTATGCAGAAGCACTAAAGGAAGAAGAAGAGAAGAATAAAGAAAAAATGGAGCAGTTACTGCAGATTATAAATATAGACCCTGAAACCATGGAAGAATTTTTCGAAGATTCCCAGGATGAAATAGAGCACATAAATACTCTTCTTAAATCCAACAGGTCGGACTATCGCAAAGTAGTCAATGAAATTTATCTTGCTGTTCACTCTGTTAAAGGTAACGCACAAATTCTTGGACTAAAAAATATTGCAGATCTGTTAAATATAATTGAAAACGAAATCAAGACTCTGCTTGAGCGCCCGGAAATTAGCTGGGAAAATATTCTTGATTCCACAATAAAGCTTGGAACTATCCAGGAAAGCATAGACGACCTTAGAGAGAGAGTAATAGAACTCCAGCTTTACCAGTCAAAACTTAAAAATATCGAAGAAAAAACAGGTCTCTTTGAAAGAACTCTTCATAAAGTTATGGCAACCGAAGGGAAAAAAGAGGGTAAACTTCTGGAGTTGGATTACAGTAACTTCAATTCAAAAAATATGCCTAAAGAGCACAGAAAAATAGTTAAAGATATTTTTGTGCAGTTAGCAAGAAATGCCATATCCCATGGAATAGAAAATCCCGATGAAAGGGAAAAAAGAGGGAAAAACCGTCAGGGAAAAGTTTGTATATCTCTTAAGAAAGACAGCGAAGGAAACATGATATATGGCTTTAAAGATGATGGTAATGGAATAGATCTTGAAAAAGTTACAAAAGTAGCAAAAAAGAAAGGATTAGCAAAAGAAGGCGAAGATTTTGATATTTCCGAAGCAGTTAAATTAATTTTTAATATGGGTTTTACTACAGCAGAAGAAAGCTCGCTTATTGCAGGAAGAGGAGTTGGCCTTACCCTTATAAGAGAAAAGATTAATTCCGCAAAAGGGAAAATTAAAATAAGAACACAACAAGGGAAGTATTGCGAATATATAATCATTCTTCCGGCATAAACTTAGTGATTTTGTTCCCAATTCAGGCATCCATGCCGCATCCCGCTTAACTTATATATTCTCTGAAAGATAATGAAAAACCTCACCAAGATCTTCATACCTTAAAGCAGCTCTTTCATCCAGATAAGTTTCCATGTTATTTACTATTACAACCTTTCCGCCATTCTGCCGCGTATAGCCAGGTATCATTGCAGCAGGATTAACAACAAGAGTAGATCCAAGTACAATTAAAAGATCTGCCTTGCTTGCTTCTTTTACTGCTTCCGAAAGAACATCCACAGGGAGTGATTCTCCAAAAAAAACTACATTCGGCTTAAAAACACCATTGCAGCGGCTGCAATTAGGCACTTGATCCTTATTTACAATTGCTGCCACTTCTTCAAAACTAATTGTAGCACTGCATTTAGTGCATCTATGTTTGCCAAGAGAGCCATGCAGTTCAAGGACTTTTTTTGAACCTGCTTTCTGATGTAAGACATCGATATTTTGTGTAATTACAGCTTTAATTATCCCCTTTGCCTCAAGCCTTGCGAGTTCCAGATGAACTATCGAAGGAGATACATCTTTCATATTATATAAAAAATCTTTTGCCGCAGTGTAATAAAGAGAAGGATCTCTGTAAAACCAATCAATATCAAATATTTTGTCTGCATCTCTTTGTTTATAAAGCCCATCCTTTCCCCTAAAATCTTTTATTCCGGAAAGAGTGGAAATTCCTGCGCCTGTAAGAGCAATAACATATTTTGATTCTTTTAAAAGATTTACAAGCCTGTCCATACAGCCTCCTCTTTTTATTTATGTTTTAATTGATTTTATAATGTTTTTAAAAACAAGAAAAATAATATATAGAATCACTGCACAAATTATTGTAACAGGGCCCGAAGGCATATCCAGGACAAAACTTGCGGCAAGACCTATGAATGTTATGCTTGCGCAAATAACTACAGATAACGCCATAACTTTCCACAGCTTTTTTAAAAAAAGTCCCGATGCCGCAGGAGGAATCGTAAGAAATGCAATAACCATTACAATACCTACAATAGAAACCATAAGCACAACAGTAACAGCTATAAGTATATTAAGAATTGTCTCATACAGAACTGTATTCAAGCCTCTTACTCTTGAAAACTCTTCATCAAAACAAATCGCAAGAAACTGACGGTAAAAAAGAATAATAATAGCCACAATAACTATATCAAGGATAACTATCAGATAAAGATCATTTTTAGAAATAAGCAAAATATTCCCAAAAAGATAACTCATTGGATCTCCGTAGCCCGGAGTCTTAAATATGAAAAGCATACCTATTGCCATTCCTGCGGCCCAAATAATTCCAATTGCAGTATCTGACCTTTCGTTTGTTTTAATTGTGATTCCCGAAATAATAAGAGCAGCAATAACCGATGAAGCTATGCCTCCCAGAAGAGGAGTAAACCACATTATGCCGTAAACCTCTTTTAAAAAAAGGGCAAAGCCAATTCCCGCAAGAGCAGCATGGCTTACTGCGCCTGCAATATATGTTGTCCTTTTTACAACAACATACGCACCTATCATCCCAAACGCAATACTTGAAACAAGACCTGCAAGAACCGCATACCACACAAGAGGAACAGAAGGATTAAACAATGCAGCTATAAAATTCCCCATCAGTGTCCTGTTCCTTCATTATGAGAATGCCCATTATTGCGGCCAAAGTTATTTCTAAATAAATTTATATCATGCCTTACAACCTGCATCCCTTTCAGGTGGGGGGCGCATCCTGCTGTATCCGCATTTTCAAGCGGGTGTTCCTGAAAATCACCATTTATGCAAAAGACCCTGCCAACAAGGCTGTTGACAAATCCCATATCATGAGTAACAAGCATTATTGTAAATTTTCTTTCGAGGTTTATTATATAATCTGAAAGATAAGAGCCTATGGTAGCATCAACATTTGCGGTTGGCTCATCCATAATCAGAATATCGGGATCGCAGGCAAGAGCTCTTGCAATAAGCGCCCGCTGCCTTTGCCCGCCCGAAAGAGCGTAAAACGGCTGCTTATCCAAACCAGTAAGTTTCATTTCATAAAGAGCTTTTTCTGCGGCAAGCTTATCTTCCTTTGCATAAAAACCCGGGGAGCTGTTTATCCTGCCTGCAAGAACAACATCAAAAACAGTAACAGGGAATTTCATATCAAAAAAAGTATGTTGAGGCACATAACCTGCCCTTTTATTGCTATAAACTTTTATTGTTCCCGAGTCTGGCTTTAAAAGCCCCAAAATAAGTTTAAGGAGGGTTGTTTTTCCACCGCCATTTGGACCAACTACAGTTATTATATCATTTTTATATACTTTAAAGCTTATATCATTAAGAACATTATATTCTCCATAGGAAAAAGAGACATTACTTAGCCCTATCTTTAGTTCTTTATCCGGGTTGTAAGGGCTTTCCGGGCTACAAGGGCTTTTTGGGTTACAAGGGTTTTCTGGACTACAAGGATTTCCCATAATTTATTTTTTACCTTATTTAAATTCTTTCTATTTTGTATATATTATATTTATTATCTAAATATAGAAAGCATCTTTTAATAAATGTGAAATTATGGATATAATCTCAGAGTGTTATCAATTATTTTTTAAGGAGTAAAGTTTGATAATAAAAAAATATTTACTTGGCCCTATTCAGACAAATTGTTATCTCCTTTGCTGCGAAAATAAAAAAAAGGCAGCAATAGTAGACCCTGGAGATAAAAGCGATAAAATTATCAATTTTCTCTCTACCGAAGGTTATGAACTTTCATACATAATTAATACACACGGACACTTTGATCATATTGATGGAAATTATTTTTTTAATGAAAAAACAAAAGCTCCGATAGCTGCTCACAAATTGGAGTATGCTCTTATAAAGAGCGGCGGAGGCTCTTCCTTTTTCGGAATCAAAAGCGAAAAATCTCCGGAACCCGCAATAGACCTGTCAGTTACAGACAAACTCTCTTTGGGAGATATTACGCTGAATGTTCTTTATACGCCGGGACACACGCAAGGACATATATCTTTATATCATAAAGAATCTGCATCTCTTTTTTGCGGAGATGTTCTTTTTTACCGCAGCATAGGAAGAACAGACCTTCCGGGCGGAAACTATGACCAGCTTATAGCTTCTATACAAGAAAAGCTTTTTACTCTTCCAAATGAAACAATAGTATATCCGGGACATGGAGAAGAAACACGGATTAAAGATGAAAGAAGAGAAAACCCATGGGCAGGTATTTAAAAAAATAAAATCTTGAACATTGCAAACAGATATTTTTGTATTATAATAAGTTAACAAGGGGATTATATGTCTATAGCTGCAATACTGCTGGCTGCAACATTTTCATCATTAATCATTTTTCTTGCGTATATTTATCCAAATTTAAAAAAACCAATATGGGAAAGAAAAATAGTATCGGCTAATTATTTAAGACTCAGGAACAGAGCCTCTCTGGCTGATGATGTTCTTATATTGGCAATTAAAAGAGCCCCTCATGCCTGGCAGCTTTATAGAAATCTTTTTGCTTCCTATGCAACGCCATGGGATATGAAAAAAATATATGATGTGCTGGTTTTGGGAGTTAAAACAACAGATAATCCCGGGATTATTGCTTCAACAGCCTGGTGCCATATAGAAGAAGGAGAATTTGAAAAAGCAGAAGAGATGCTAAAAAGAGAAGATGTAGAGGATGCTCTTCTTGAACATGGCCTTAATTATCTTCCTCTTCTCTATTTTAAGCAGGAAAAATATGAGGAGTGCGAAAAAGCTTTTGTATCTTTTTATAAAAAGGTATATATCAATGGTCTGGAGGGAGACCCGAACGAAACCAATGAAGAAAAAATCTTTGCGGATTTATCTCCGGATGAACTTGTGCTACTTGTTATTGCCAGAAAAAAACTTGATAAAAACTGGTGGGCTACAGCAAAAATACTCCCTTTGAGTTCTGTGCATGAAGAAAAGAACTGGACATCCTATTATAAAAAACTACTTAAGCAAAAAGAAAATTTAAAAGTTGAAACAGGGATATATGGTCCGCCGGAAAAACTTTTTTCATTAAGAGAAAAAGAACTTAATGACCGGATAGAAACTGTAAAAGATTATTTAAAAATTAAATAGTTTTTATCGGCCTTCTGTTGGGTTTGTCCATAATTCTGTTGAAAAACAGAATCTTTTTCCAAAAACCTATTGGGGTGGGATGTTTTTTTATTTTAAAAGAAATTAATTATTGATAATTAAATATTTTTTGATAGAATTTGATTTGGGAGGTTCTTATGATTGTTAAATGGATTGTTAAAAGCATAGCAGCAATCAATGCCAATAATCGTCCCGGAGAAGTTGCGGCTGCAATAGCAATAGGGATAACACTTGGACTAATTCCTGCCGGGAATATAATATGGGTTGCGCTTTTAATTGCTGTTTTTTTTATTAAAATACATTTCGGCATGGTGCTGGTTTTTATTGCTATTATTAAACCAATTGCCCACTTCGCCGACCCTCTTTTTGACTTTGTAGGTTACCAGATACTTACAGCAATATCTTTTGAAGGAATTTTTACAAAGTGGTATAACACACCAATTGTCCCCTATACAGCTTTTAATAATACCGCTGTAATGGGAAGCCTTATTGTAATGTTTTTACTTTTTATACCGCTATGGTTTGCAACAAGCAAACTGGTAAAAGTATACAGGGAAAAAGTAAGAGATAAATTTCTATCAAGTACTGTTGTCAAGAAATTCAAATCCTTACCTATTATATCTCAGATAGTTAATCTGGCAGCTAAAGCAAATGAGCTTAAAAATTTCTAAGGAGAGGTTTATCATGGCAAAAAAACTTAAAGGATTTTACAAGAAAAAATATAACGCAACAAAATTTGAAAAAAAACTTCTCAAAAGAATTTCCATAAAAAGCGAAAGAGAACTTGTCCTTTCTGTATATGAGAAAAAAGACAACGAGTATTTGCTAAAGCCTGTTGATGATGAGAAAAAAATAAAAAAATTAAACTCACTTGTATCACATATTAAAAAGAATTCAGGAGCGCTTGGAATAGGAAAACTTGGCGTAGCAGCAGTTATTGTTGCGCTCTTTGTTATTTTCTTTGCTTTCCTGCTGAATCCGCTGGCGCATAAAGGAATGGAAACCGGCTTTGAAAAAATATTCGGCGGAGAGACAACCATAACAGGTTTTAACCTTAATATTTTTAAGGGATTTATCAAGTATAAAACTCTGCAGGTTGCAGATAAAAATGATTTGGACAGAAACCTTTTTCAGACAGGAAGAGCTTCAATTGATCTTAACATGTGGGAAATTTTAAAAGGGAAATTCAGCGTAGAAGAGATAGCTCTCGAAGATTTTGCAATTGGTGAAAAAAGAAAAACAAGGGCAAAGCCTCTTGCTGTATCAAAAAAAGAACCTGTACAAAAGGATGAAAGCAGCAAATCAATTGATCCAAAAGAAGCAATAATGTCAGCCTTACCCGACAATCTTATTCCAGACCGCGAAACTGTAAAAAGAGTATTAACAGAGAATTTTAATAAATTAACAACACCTGCTCTGATAGAAGAAAATATTAATTCAATTTCTGCAGGAACAGATAAAATAAAAAGCAACGCCGAAAAACTGGAAAAAGATATTGCAAATTTTTCAAAAGAAGTAAATGAAATATCAAAAACAAAAATAGCT
>WRFK01000008.1 GCA_009778835.1 Spirochaetaceae bacterium | reverse complement strand
GCATTGTCTAAATGGACTCCACCGCCCCTATTGGTAGAAAGATTTACACTGTTATTGGTTATGGTACCGTTATTCATTATAAAATTTCCGCCTGTGGTTATATACACTCCGCCGCCATAACCGGTAGACCCTACCAAGTTACCCTGTATAATACCGCCGTTCATTTCAAATGTTCCGGAAATGAGATAGACTCCGCCGCCAGAGGATCCCTGATTATTCTCAATAATTCCCGAGTTCATGGTAAATTTGCTTGTTGCGCCGCTGACATACACTCCGCCACCAGCGCTGTTCTGAGTATTGCCTGAAAGAATAGCGTTGGTGTTTAACACAAGCTCTCCTCCATTCAGCACCCTTATAAGAGAATTATTGTTACCTGCCATTCCCTTAAGAGTTATGGTGTTAACCGGCGAACTTCCTTCAATTATCAGTTTTGTTCCGGCATCAGCAGTAAGCAAGCTTCCACTCGAAGTAAGATTTATTGTCCTGGGGCCGCCCTCATTAGTGAGGGTAATTGTCCTGTCTGTCCCTGTTATAGCAGGAATAGGCATCTGGCTTGTTATATTATCAAGCAGAGTAACTGTTGCTGTTGAGCCATCCGGTATAGCTGCAAATGCTGCTGCAAGTCTTATATACTCTGTATGTACACCAGCTATAGTTAACCTTACCATTGGCGTTTCCGGCAATGTAGCATCGGTAGTATAAATAACATCGCCGCCATAAGCCCCTTCGTACCTGGCTGTTCCGCTGCTTTCTATACATATAGAAGCTCCGCTACCGCTTGCACCCCGCACATTAGGAACGCCTGTTGGGGAATATCCGGCTCCATCATTGCCATAAACATAACCGCCGCTTATTGCAAAGATTGCCGAGTTGCCATATACAAACACTCCGCCGCCGCTTCTTGCTGCATTGTTTGCTTCTATGCGGCCTCCCTCCATGGTAAAGGTTCCGTAGTATACTTGCACTCCGCCGCCACCATTGACTCCACCTGTAGCAGTTGAGTTATTCTCTTTTATAGTGCCGGCTCTCATGGTAAATACGCCGCTATCAAGAACCAGAACCCCGCCACCACCAGTGCCCGCAGAGGTGTTGCCTTTTATTTCAGCAGTTGCGCTGCCTGTGGGTATGTTAAAGAATCCAAACGCACCTATAGCTACTCCGCCGCCGCCAGCGCCTGTGGTATTACTTGCGGACCCATTGCCACCTATTGTGCCGCCGTACAAGTTAAAGGTTCCAGCATTTGTTACGCCAGTGCCAGCGACATATACTCCACCGCCCAAGGTCGCGCTGTTTGCGCTTGTCCCGGAAGTTCCGCCTATTTGACCGCTTCGCATATTAAATGTTGCGTTAGCTCCTACATATACTCCGCCGCCGCCGGTGGCTGAGCTGTCTGCCGTATTACCCTTTATTATAGCAGAGCTTCCTGTTGGTATGTCAAAAGTTCCACCAGCTATATAGACTCCGCCGCCCATTCCTGTACTGCCAATAGCCTGGTTGCAGTTTGATCCCTCGCCGCCTATTGTGCCGCCGCTAAATGTAAATATTGCCTGATTACCTCCGGCTATATAGACTCCGCCGCCATTTCTTGCGCTGTTCTGGTTTGAAGAGGAAGTTCCGCCTATCTGACCGTTGCTCATTCTAAATGACTGTCCTGCAAAGTATACTCCACCACCAACACTGCTTGCGCCGGTGCCTTTGTTTCCTCTTATAACACCATTGCTCATGTTAAACTCTTCGCCCATGTTAGTTACATACACTCCGCCGCCATTGTAGGTTGAATTATTATTTTCTATGGTGCCGCTGGTCATTATAAATATTCCGGCGCCTATAAACACTCCGCCGCCATCGCCTGCGGTATTTCCTGTTATATTTCCGCCGCTTAAGATAAAGGTTCCGGAGCTATTGACTCCGCCGCCGCTTCCGCCGCTATTTGTATTTCCGGAAATTATTGTATCTTCATTTACTGTAAGGGTTCCCCCATTATCTACTGTAACAAGCGCAGCAGTGCTTGTTGCTTTTCCCACAAGAGTCAACTCTCCGGGTGTTGTTCCGCCAAGAATAAGGGTTGATCCGCTGTAAACAACGAACATGCTTCCCGACGCTGTTCCAAGTTCTATTTGTTTATCGCCTTCGCTTACAAGAGTAATAGTTTTGTTCCCTGTTACATCGGTTCTGAAATTTGTTACATTCTTGCGCAGTGTAATGAGCGCCGCAGGAGCTGGGCCGCTTGTTACGCTGCCAAACGCATCCGCAAGTGTTTCAAATGGCGTATCTGTGCCATTTATTGTTACTACTGCTTCATACATGGGCAAGGTATATGCGTAGCTGCCGGTACCGCCCGAAAGAATATTGCCGGTGCCATAAGGAGCAGCGTAAACTGCTGATCCGCCCGCTACATTGAGAGACTTGCCGTTACCGTTTGAAGTGTTTGCAAGGGATGATGGTGTCGCATCGCTACCGTAAACAACTCCGCCGCTCATGGTAAAGGTTCCGGCAGCAAGATGAACTCCGCCGCCATTGATAGTAGCACTGTTGCTTTCCACACTTCCGCCGCTCATGGTAACGCTGCTTGTGCCGCCCAGATATACTCCGCCGCCATATTGAGATGCTGTGTTTCCTGTTATAGTTCCATTGCTAAAGTTAAAAGTTCCGCCGGATATATATACTCCGCCGCCACTGGTAGTAGCGGTGTTTCTGGTTTGCGTTGTTGTTCCTCCTATGGTGCCTCCGCTAAAGGCAAAGGTTCCGCCTGCAACACTCACTCCGCCGCCATTGCTTCCGCCATTTCCTGTTATAGTTCCGCTGCTCATGTTAAAGTTTCCAACACCAAGACGTACTCCGCCGCCATCAAGCGCGGTGTTTCCATTTATGTTTCCGCCACTCATGGTAAAAGTACTGCCTGCGCCATTCACATTCACTCCGCCGCCACTGGTAGTAGCGGTGTTGCCTTCTATACTTCCGTTGCTCATGTTAAAGGTTCCGCTTGCAAAATAGACTCCGCCGCCATTGCTTGTTGAGGTGTTTCCTGTTATTTCTCCGCCGCTCATGGTAAAGATGCTGCCTACGCCGCCAATATACACTCCGCCACCGGTGCTTGCGGCATTTCCGTTTATGCTGCTTCCGGCGAGCATATTAAGGGTTCCGCCGCCGATATAAACTCCGCCGCCGGTTGCGCTGTTAGTTTTGTTTCCTGTAATTATTGCGCCGGCATCCAAAGTAAGAGTTCCGCCGCTATTTATACTAATAAGAGCTGTTGTGTTTGGATCTATTCCTCTAAGAGTTAAAGCCCCTCCGATTTTAAGGGTTAATCCATTGTGCACTGTAAGCAAAGCGCTTCCTGCATGAGCTGCGCCAAGCTGTATCATGTTGGTGCCCGAGCTTTCAAGGTTAATTGTCTTGTTTCCTGATATAGTAACAGGAGCCTGGTCCATTATGGATCTTAGCACTGTTATTGTTGCTGATGTTTCACCATGAGTATCCATACTGTTAAAGGCTTCCTGGAGGCTTGGGTATTCATCTGTCTGCAGCCCTCCTCCTCTCACTATCCTTGCATCCATTGTCGCTGCTGTTAAGGATTCGGATATCTCTGTTACTACGCCTGCTTCATTGCTAAACCTTAAGACTACGTTATACGATCTCCCCTCGTCTAATGTGCCTGCTCCAAGTGTTATACTAAAAAAAGGATTGCTTGCTTCGTTTATTCCAGCCGGTGACCACGGCCCCCATATTGATGTTACCTCATTTAATGCTCTTGTATAGGTTTGTGATACTCCAAGGTCGCTGCAGCTTATTACCAGCCTGTTTGCATCTGCCAAGTCTCCTGTTGTTGTTCCGGACCTTAATAACTGCTGCCAGTCTACAACAACTCCATTATTACCGGTGCCTGCACGAACCATCATAAAGCCTACTGCTTTTGGATAGCCGGTACATTTTATTGAAGGCAGTACATAAGGCTCAAACTCTCTCTTTGTTTCTCTGTCATATAATCTGACTCTTAGTTTGTAGGATTGCCCAATCTCCGCATCAGTTATGGTTATTCTTATTTGTGTTGTGGGTTCATATTTTACTGTGATTGTTGTTCCGGTAAAATATGCTGAAGTATTTTCTACAGTGCTGTAATCGCCTGGAGCCTCATCTCTTATAAAAGGGATCCAATCGCTGCCATTATGGTACTCAAGATTGGTTACTATTTCATAGTTTTTTGGGTTTCTGAGTTTTAGGGTAATAACAGAAGAATCTTTCTCAATAAGGTTTTGGTAAGGCACACCCTGCTGGTTTATGAGCATCCCGCCTGTAAAAGAGTGATCTGCTACAGTCGCGGTATTTGTATATTTATCCAGATATTCCGGAACAGATTTGTCATAGATATCACAAGTGAGGGTAAAAAGAAGTACGACCGAAAGAAGTATATATATAGAGAGTTTTATGGGTTTCATATTTTTCTCCTGTTTTCACTATTTTTAGCCCTAAATTATATAGAAATTTGTTCCATTTGTATACATTAGTTGAAGCAACTCAAAAAAATTTATTGTTTACAGGAGGGGAGGTTTTTTCGTGGAAAATCCTCGCGTAAAGTTGCAATTCGGTTGTGCCGGTGGAACCAGAAAACTTCTCACGCAAAGGCGCGAAGGCGCAATTCTGTCATTGCGAGTTCTGCCGGCTCATCTGTCATTGCGAGGAGCAAAGCAGCAATTCTGTCATTGCGAGGAGCAAAGCGACGAAGCAATCCAGTCACATAACTTTGCTTTGTATTCTGGATTGCTTCGCTACGCTCGCAATGACAGTGGCGGCTCGCAATGACAGTGGCGGCTCGTAATGACAAGCGGGGATGACAGGGGGACACAAAAACAAAAAGTCAGCTATCCAATTGTAATGATTGTAATGAATTGCTAAAATACCGATAAATATCAAATTTAAGAGGTCAATATTATGATCGATAAAATAATAATGAAAGACGGAAAGCTTCTGGTTCCGGATAATCCTGTAATTCCTTTTATAGAGGGCGATGGCACAGGCCCTGATATATGGAAAGCGACAAAAATAGTTCTTGATGCTGCGGTAAAAAAAGCTTATGGCGGCAAAAAAAGCGTTCAGTGGAAAGAAGTTGCAGCAGGCGAAAAATCTTATAATGCAACAGGAGAATATCTTCCAAACGAAACAATCCAGTCTTTTATCGATTACCGCATAGGTATAAAAGGGCCGCTTACAACACCTGTTGGCGGTGGCATAAGAAGCTTAAATGTTACTCTAAGACAAAAACTCGATCTCTATGTATGCTTACGTCCTGTAAAATATTTTGAAGGAGTTCCTTCTCCGGTAAAACATCCCGAAGATGTGGATATGGTTGTTTTCAGGGAAAACACAGAAGATGTTTATGCGGGATTTGAAACACGTTATGATAATGATAAAACAGAAAAACTCGCCTCTTTTCTTAAAACAGAATTCGGCTGGTCTATTAATAAAAATACAGGCATTGGAATAAAGCCAATAAGTAAAGCATATACAGAAAGACTTGTAAGAGCTGCGATTGAATATGCCATTGAAAACAAGAGAAAAAGCATTACCCTTGTGCATAAAGGGAATATCATGAAATTCACAGAAGGGGCTTTCAGAGAATGGGGATACGAGCTTGCCAGAAAAGAGTTCCGCGAGCATGTTGTAACATGGGATGAATTAAAGGATGACAAAATTCCCGAAGGGAAAATTTTAATTAAAGATGCTATCGCAGATGCCTTTTTGCAGCAGATTCTTACAAGACCTTCTGAGTATGATATAATCGCAACAACAAATCTTAACGGAGACTATATATCAGATGCTCTTGCCGCGCAGGTTGGAGGCATTGGAATAGCTCCCGGAGGAAATATAAATTTTGCCAATGGCATAGGAATATTTGAGGCAACGCATGGAACTGCGCCAAAGTACGCGGGGAAAAATATGGTTAACCCCGGTTCTCTTATTCTTTCAGGAGAAATGATGTTTACTTACCTTGGATGGAAAGAGGCTGTGGAGTTGATCAACAAGGGAATTACTGCCACAATAAAACAGAAAAAGGTAACTTACGATTTTGCCAGAGGTATGGATGGAGCGGAAAAAGTCTCCACCAGCGATTTTGGTCAGCTTATAGCTGATAATATGTAGAAAGGTTTTATGGATAACAAAAAATTAAGCAGGGAAAAACTGCTTTCAGTTGGAATTATTTTTATTTTTCTTGGCCTTGTATCTCTTCTTGTAACAACAGGAAAATTTACAGGCAAGGAATTGATATGGCCGATTTTACCGCTCTCTCTTGGGCTCTTCCTGCTATATCTAGGTTTTTTCAAATCAGGAAAAGATATATATATCCTTATTGGAATGTTTTTATCTCTTTCGGGATTTTATTTTCTTTTAAGACTTACAATTCTTGATAAATACGAAATAGAGAGAGTATGGCCGTTCTTTATGTTATTTACAGGAGTTTCTCTTTTACTGTATGGGCTTAAAAAGAAAAAAGATAACAGATTAAAAATTTTTGTCCCTGCATTCGCAATAATAATCCTCTCGCTCTTTTTTCTTCCGTTTAGCCTCAAGCTTTTTACAACCAAATTTCTTACATTTGCTGTTATATGGTGGCCTGTTATTTTTATAGCAATGGGTATTATTTTAATAATTATTTTTATAGCAAAACGGCATGAAAAAAACATTAAAAATTAAATATTCAGCGTTAGCTGCAATTATCCTGATACTCTCTCTTTCTCCACTGTACAGCCAAAGCAGGGAGAACAACAGCGCTGCCGGGTCTCAACTGCAGCCCGAAAATCTTTTGGGGCTTACGCCAACAGAAGTATTCGCGAAACTCGGAGCTCCTGAATCTGTATATCCTTTAAGAGGAAAAGCTCACTGGCAGGACGATGTAATATTTTATTACAACTCAAACCTGTATCTTTTTTTCTTTGATAACCGGGTGTGGCAGATAAGATGCGATCATAGATCCAAACAAAAAGTTGTTGGAATTACTCCTGGAATGAAAAAAACAGCAGTAAGAGGGCTACTTGGAAAGCCTTACCATTCAGAAGATACCGAAGATATATATCTTAATCCTGCGGGAATTACACGAATTGAAAAAGGTTTTCCCATAAGGCTTAGATTAATTTATGATAAAGACAACAACCTCTATGATATATATCTCTACCGCGGAGATTATTAGCAACACGGACGTTGCACACCGCGCTGCGACATGGATGTCGCTATAAAGCGCGGGGTAGCAACACGGACTGCGCCACGGATGGCTGCGTCTCGCGCTAGCCATGGATGGCGATCAGCGCGAGTCGTTGCACACCGCGCTGCGACATGGATGTCGCTATAGAGCGCGGGGTAGCAAAATATCAACTCGCTACCAGGGATGTCCTTATTTTCCTTATAAGACTTATCTTACTTATGCTTATAAGTACCTCGCTATCATCCAGCAAGAGAGAGCCTTTCAAGTAAAAACTAGTACCCTCTTTTTCAACTTTCTCAGCTTTAATAAGACGTCTGACAGATACTCCTTCAGGATCATTTTCAACAACTTCCGCCAAATAACCTGAGCTCCCTGCTATTTCTTCTGCTATTCTTACCTTGCCATTATAATCAAGCCCTCTGGCTTCTATCTTTTCAATGCGCGCGTTTCCTTTTCTAACCTGTTCGGGGGAAAGAATAAGCTTTCTCTCCATGCGGTCAAAAATAACCTCTTTTTGCGCATTGGTAAAATTTGAACTGTTAACTTTTTCTCTTATATCAGAAAAATCATCATCAATTTTTTCCGGGATCGGATAAGTTTTTTTATTATAATCAAGTTCAAAGCCATCAAGCTGCCTCATGGAGAGAAGATCCTCCCTGAATAACTGAATCTGGGGTTTCTCTTCTTCTGTTTTAGCGGGATCTGTAACCAATGATTGCGGAAAAGATACAGTATCAACTCCTGCTTTGCTAAAAGATTCCAAAAAAGCAGGTATATTTTTTTCATCAATTAAATAAATTCCTTTTTCTTTGGAAAGTTTTTTGTACAAATCAGAATCGAAATATCCGGAGTTGTCGATGATATTACTCTTCTTGTCATCAGCAACAAGAACTATTCCTTTGGAAAATTCAAGGCTCTTGTATTCTTTTTCCCAGCTTTCCATTGAGAACTTTACATTTTGAGAAACAGGATATCCAGCGAGACGGTCAAAAAAATCTATAAGCTCCTTGCCTGTATATCCTAATTTTAAAGCGCGAAGAAAACTTTCTTTTGATAACGTAAAAAGAATAATGTCCGAATATTTTTTTATATTCGCGGTAAAGGAAAGAAGGACTCCATCATGAAAACTTATATTTTTTGAAACATGAATATCAAAATTAGGCTGAAGAATAAAATGGTCCGATTCCTTATCATCGCAAGGCGCGGGACTCGCTTCCTCCTGCACAATTGAAAAATAGGCTGGATTCGGATAATAATAATCCCCTTCTTTTTTGAGATATTTAAGACCTGTTAATATTTTTACAATATCATCGCGCCATTCTTCCTGAGGCAAAAGATTTTTAATGAATAAAAGATCAATTATTTTAAGCAGGGAATTTTTTGAAAATCCTTTTTCTGCACTGTAAACTATTTTCATAAATTTATCTATGAGAGAAAAATACAATCTGTAGTTCGAAGAAAAAAAAGCGCCTATGCAAAGAGTTTGCCTTTCCGAAAAAGAGATATTCATAAACTCTTTCCATCGTTCAATCGCAGGCTTGAAAACATCTTCTTCCTGTCTGACCAAATTAAGCCTTTTTAAAACTTTTCTCATGATATCAATTTTTAGTTCTGCATCTGTGCTCATTCTATCCGGGAATATTTCTGTTAATTCCTCTTTTATTCTTTTTTTAAAGTTACCGTCAAGGTTGAGAAGCTGCCCCCGCCCAAAGAGATATGACAATACAGAAAAAAGAATAGCTTCGTAATACCATGTTTCCGTCCCTTTTCTAAGCTCATCGCTAACGTCAACTGCAGGAATAACAAGAGAAGGATTTATTATTCTCTCTTTAAGAACATCTTTAAAAATAGGAGATATAATCAACAGCGGGAATTCTCCGGCATCTTTATCTGTGCAGACAAGCATTCTCTCTTCAAGGTTTTGCAAATGGAGATAAAAATCATAATAAGTTTTTTTCTCTGAAAAAAACTGATAGAGAGTCTTGATTTCTACAGGGCCTAAAATATCAAGCACAGTAAGAACAGAAGCATCTTGTTTATCAATCAATGATATTATCTTATCGGTATTTTTTTCGTTGCGTAAAAATGAGGCGAATTTTTCAATGAGGTCATGTTTATTAAAAGGAGTTTTTACATCGCCCAAATAATTTCTTATTAAATCAAAAAATATATGTTCGGGGAGCGAAATTATTATTTTTTTCCATCTGTCAATATCTGCCATAAAATTACTTCCAGCTATCAAAACGGGATTTTATAAATGTAATTATCTGCTCGTGCTCTTTTTTTCCTGCTCCATCAATTTTTAAAGGAGCTCCAAAATCTATATGAACAGTCCTGTTGGGATAGACATCTCCAAGAGTGCTTACCAATTTGCCGTTCTCCCAAAAATCTGTTTTTAAAGCAATAGGGATTACGGAAACCCCGGCTCTCTTTGCAAGCTTTATTCCAAGAGAATTAAATTTATCAGGCTCAAAAATGGTTGTTCTTGTTGCCTGCGGAAAAATAAGAACAGAGCGACCTCCGGAAAGAAGCTCTACCCCTTTTGTTAAAACAAGATCAAGATCTTTTTTAGGATCTTTTCTTTCCACAGCAATTGGGTCGCGCGATCTCATTATAGGACCAAATATAAAATTTGTTACAAGACTTTTCTTTACAACATAAGTTACATCTAATAAAGAACCTATAATAGCAGGAAAAATAAGTGTCTCGAGAGTGCTCATATGATTACCGACAAAGACAAAAGGCCCCTCTTCTTTTCTAAGATTATCAAGCCCTTTTATTTCAAACCTTCCTCCGAATTTTTCAACTATTCTTATAATTTGAAAACAACACTGTATATAAAGCTCCTCGGTCCATTTCTCTTTTAAAATAGCTTTGCGTAAAAAAAGCACCACTTTTAAAAAGTCTTTATAAAAAGAAAACGCCCTGGGAAAAGAGAGCTTTTTTTCATGGTGGGTGTCTATTATTTGACCACCCTCTGTAATGAAGTTGTCTAAAGAAAATATTTTTACTATTTCATCGAAGTTAGTTAAATTTTTTTCCATCTACTATAATATATAAAAAATATGGTCAATGTTCCATAATAGTATAATTTTATTTTCAGAAATATAGTTATTTAATTTTTGTTTTTAATAAAAATTGAAAAAAGGTTTCATTATTTTGTTTTTTGCCTTATGATATCCATGTTTTTTTATAATATATGAAATATATGGAGATTTTTTGTTTTGAATATTATTTATATATTAGGAATCGCATTTGCCCTTTCTATTGATGCTTTTGCTGTCTCTGTTATTCATGGTGCTACTGCCAAAGATATTAAATTCAAAGAAGCTTTTTTAATCGCATTTTCGTTTGGCAGTTTCCAGGCGATTATGCCTTTTATTGGGTGGAGCGCAGGGCTTCTTTTTAAAGAACACATTCAAAATATAGATCACTGGATTGCTTTTATACTTCTTGCGATAATTGGCGGCAAAATGATATATGGATCGATTTTTGGAAAAGAAGAAAAAGATAATGAGTATAATAGAAATAAACTCAATATTTTTACACTACTGATGCTATCCATTGCCACAAGTATAGATGCCCTTGCTGTTGGACTTAGTTTTTCCATTATTAACATAGCCATATTTTTCCCTGTCCTAATAATAGGGTCTGTAACTTTTTTTGTTTGTCTTACAGGTGTTTATATCGGAGACAGAGTAGGTTCCATGTTTGGAAAAAAACTTGAAATCGCAGGCGGCATAATCCTTATCCTTATAGGCGCAAGAATTTTAATTTCCCATATTGTATGAGATTATAATTGGAGTTATAGTAATAGGATGCTTTCTTCATGCTGGAGGAATTGGGGTGGGCAAAATAAAATGCGCTCTATGCTTGTTACTATTCATTCAAATTCAATCTGCTTTTTCTTTTGATGAAGAATGGGATAAATCCCAAATTACAGGATTTGGGGACACATTAAAACAGGGAACTTTCGCAAGCGGACAAACATTGTTTAGCAATGGAGTTCTCATGCTTATAAACAAGATATGCGGGTTTCACTGGGGCTCTCCTACCTTAGAATATATCAAGGGCAATTTTACTACTCCTTGGGAATGGGAATCCACAGATGGTTTCACAGTGAATCAGCTTGGGCATCCGTATCAAGGTTCCACATATTTCAATGCAGGACGGGTTAATGGATTCGGTTTTTACGGATCCACTTTTTTCAATGCGCTTGGCAGTTTTACATGGGAAGCCTTATGCGAATCGCAACTTGCATCTGCCAATGATTTCATTACCACTGTTACCGGCTCCATGGCTTTAGGAGAAATGTTATACCGGCTGCATCTGGAGGCTTATGCTGCCGGAGCTCCGCTCCCTTTGACATTTCTTATAAGTCCCACAGGCGGAATTCATATTTTAATAAAGAAAGGGAAAGCGACCGATCCAGGCAAAAACCTTTATCAGCTTCAGTCTTATTGGGGCGGAGGCTATACCAAAACTACTTACTCGCTTAAGGACGATCAACAAGATCTATTTTCTTATAATGGGACATTCGGCGATATTGGCCTAAAGCTCATCTATGGAGATCCTTTTGAACAGGATACAATAATCCCTTACCGCCACTTTGAACTCTCTGCTGCCTTTGGCATGAAGTTCGGTCACTATCAGGATTATCGCGTTATTTCCGATGGTTATCTGTTTTCATTTTCGCCAATTTGCAATGATACAAATGCAATGAGCACAGGCCTTACCATGCACTTTGATTTTGTGTCTCTCGGAAAATCCGATATATATATCAGCACTATTGATATGTACAGTCATGCACTGGACTGGACAATAAAATATCAACACCTGTTTTCAGAAGCTACTGCCATGGAACTTAAATGGCATACTGGATTTACTTTCTGGGGAGTATCAAATTATTATTCTCCGGATGGAGTTTTCAGTCCCTATGATAATAGAATAGTAACTGACTTAAAAAACTACGGATATGGAGTTAACTCAAAACTCTTTTTTAATCTGGAAAACAAAAAGCTCGGCAAACTTGAGACAAGCCTGTTTTTCTATTCGCTGTGGCCATATCCGAAAACTTCAGACCTTTCTACAGGAACTGTTTTTTGGGTGTTTACAGATATTACCTATTCCCATCTTATTACAAAACGGTTTTCAATGGGGATTAGTGGTTCTTCCGCAATAGAGTGGGGAACATTTAGCGAGTATCCTGATACAAAAAAAAGAAACGACAGGATTAAGTTTTTTACTGCGTGGAATTTGTAGTTCCGCGCTTTATTACATTAAAACCCGCATATGGAATGAGTTTTTCAGGAATAAGTATTGAACCATCTTCCTGCTGGTAATTTTCAAATATGCATACAAGGGCGCGGGATAAGCGAAGCTGTCTATGTACCCCGCAGGTTTTATTCATCATTTTATTGCAGAGTGGAATCCATCGCCCTGTAAGCTTGTTCGGGGTAATCCCATAGACTTATTAACATATTTACTTTTGTTCTATAAACTCATATAAGGGGTTTACTACTTACCCTATCAAAACCCGCATATGGAATGAGTTTTTCAGGAATAAGTATTGAACCATCTTCCTGCTGGTAATTTTCGAATATGCAAACAAGGGCGCGGGAAAGAGCCATCGCAGTACCATTCAGCATATGCACAAATTTATTGCCGTTATCTGTCTTATATCTTATCCCAAGCCGCCTTGACTGAAAATCTGTGCAGTTGGAAGTGCTTGTAACTTCTCCCCAGTCTCCGCCGTTCTCGCGGCCTGGCATCCATGCCTCAATATCAAACTTTCTGTATGCAGATGCGCCAAGGTCGCCGGTGCAGGTGTCAACAACCCTGTACGGAAGACCAAGCCCCTGAAAAATTTCTTCTTCTGTTTCAAGAAGATACTGATGGAAAGAATCAGACTCTTCGGGCAGACAATAGACAAACATTTCCACTTTTGTAAACTGATGCACTCTGTAAAGCCCTTTTGAGTGTTTGCCCGCAGCTCCTGCTTCCCGCCTAAAGCAATTTGAAATACCTGCCATCTTTATAGGGAGATTTGATTTATCGAATATTTTATCTGCATAGTAACCGCCCAAAGTTATTTCTGCTGTTCCAATAAGGCATGTGCCTGTCCCCTCAACTGTATAGATATTGCTCTCCTCTCCGCGCGGATTAAAACCAATGCCTGATGCAATCTCTTCCTTTGCAATATCAGGAGTTTTCATAAGGACAAACCCTTTTTTTCTTAAAATATCAAGTGTATATCTTGTGAGCGCAAATTCAAGTAGAACAGCTTCATTTTTTAAGTAATAAAATTTAGGACCTGAAACTTTGGCTGCTGTTTCAAAATCAACAAGATCAAGCGCTTCTCCAAGCTCCACATGGTCTTTGGGCTTAAAACTAAATGTCGGGATTTTGCCAACTTTTTTTATCTCTGTGTTATCTTTATCTTCTTTTCCAACAGGCGCTTTTGGATTAGCCATATTTGGGATTTCAAGTATAGCGCTATTATAGGCAGATTCTTTTTCAGTAAAAAGCTTTTCAAGTTCTGCGATTTTTTCCTTTAGAGCTTTGCCCTCTTCGATCAGAAGAGCTCTTTGTTCATCGGGAACTTTCCCTTTCATAAGAGATGCATTTGTATTTCTCTTTTGCCTTAGAGAATCTATCTCCTGCTGCAAACTGTTTTTTTCATCATAAAGCGCAACAACAATATCTGCATCTGCGCTCATGTTTCTGTCTTTAATATTTTTCTTAACAAGATCAATATTTTCACGAATATATTTTATATCAAGCATAATTGGATTTTATAATAAAAATATCATCTGTGGCAAGATAAGACTAAAACAGAACTTTGTAAAAATTCAAATATTTTGAAGGCATCGAGTAAAGACGAGTGCCTATAGAGGTTAGAACAGCACCGAAACTGCTCGATAATGATAAAAATTAATAATCCTTTAATTGTATGAAAATCATAAGCTTCATATTGATATTTACATAGTATTAAATTATAATAAAAACCATGACCTATATATCAAGAGATATTGAAAAAGAATTGAAAAAAATAAGCGCCCAGTTTCCGGTTATACTGCTCACCGGCCCACGACAAACCGGGAAAACTACCATATTGAAGCATCTTTTTCCCGAATACCGCTACATTACTTTTGATGACAGTACCCTGCGACTTTCTGCAAAAAGAGATCCGGCTAACTTTATTGAAACCCTTCAAACACCGGTCATTATTGATGAAATACAATACGCGCCGGAAATTCTTTCCTATATAAAAATGCATATAGATAGAAACCGGAAAAATGGAATGTTTATTTTAACAGGTTCTCAGATTTTTAATGTCATGGCAGGGGTTACTGAATCTCTTGCAGGAAGAACCGGCCTTTTTGAACTGCTCCCGTTTTCCTTTAAAGAACTGGTTCGTATCAAAAATAAGAATACAATCCCTAAAGATGCTTTAGGATGTTTTAAACAAATTATACGTGGTTTTTATCCTGTCCCAAATATAGAAAAAACCGATACAAAAGCTTTTTATGGGGCATATCTCTCGCTTTATATAGAAAGAGATGTAAGACAAATTCAGAATATAAGGGATATTTCCTCTTTTGAAGTATTTTTACAAATCCTGGCTGGCAGGGCTGGAAATCTGCTTAACATCGCTGATCTTGCCCAAAGTTGCGGCATTTCTCAGGCAACATGTAAAACATGGATTTCAATTCTTGAAAACTCCAGGATTATATATCTCTTGCGTCCCTGGTACAGAAATAAAGCAAAGCGCCTTATTAAAAGCCCAAAAATATACTTTACTGATACTGGCCTCCTTACATACTTGTTAAAATACCCAGATGCCGAAACCTTGCAGGCCGGCCATGCAATGGGATCTATTTTTGAAAACACGATAGTAATGGAATTCTTAAAAAAGAAAATAAACATGTGCCTGAATTCAAACCTGTATTTTTATAGAGATTCCAATGGTATTGAGATCGATTTGATCATTGATAATGGTCTTTCTGTTTCGTTGTACGAAATAAAAGCATCCAAAACATTGCGGCAAGATATGGCCAAGTCTTTCCGACTGGTGGAATCTGCCGGCATTTTCAAGGAATTTACGAGCGTCAAATATCATATACTTTCATTCCATGAAAACAGGATTCCTTTAGGTGGGAATGTAACTGCTCTGCCATGGTGGGATGCCTGAAAATCAAGTCTTATTAATTGTTCACAAAAAAATCTCGATATTTTAACTTCGGCTATTTTAATATTGTATGTTAAATCAGCCGAAACGAGGTATCATTCGGAAGTTATCTTATTTTCCATTATTAAATCAAATGCACCGGCAGCAAAAGCCTGCAAAAAGAAGTATGCGTTAACCCTATAAATCATTTGACTAAAGTTCTAATTATCTTTATCTTATCAAGGATGAAAGAAAACAGGCCGGTAACAATACAAAGTGATGCAACTCTTTTGGTTGATGTACATGATCCTGCTTTCGAAGAAGCAAGGAATGACATATCGGTCTTTGCGGAACTTGAAAAATCGCCGGAACATATTCATACATACAAATTATCATCGCTTTCCCTATGGAATGCTGCCTCTGCAGGAATATCTCCCGATGAAATAATAACAAGGCTCGGAAAATGGTCCAAATATGAAATTCCCGAAAACATTATATTCAGAATAAAACAAAGCGCAGGGCTTTTTGGCAAAATAACACTGCTCCCTTCGGATGATCCATATAAACTAATACTTAATATCACAGATACAAAAATCTTCAAGGAGATCAGAGCGCTTAAAAAAGTTGCCAAGATCCTTATTCCTGCTGATGATATCGAGGATCAGTATTTTTTTATCAAGCTCATTGACAGGGGCACAGTCAAGCAGGAGCTTATGAATTTAGGCTATCCTGTAAAAGACGAGGTTCCCCTTAAAAAAGGCACTGATCTTGATATTACATTCAGGGAAACAACATTAAGCGGCCACCCTTTTTCTGTAAGAGATTATCAGAGAGAAGCTGCTCATGCATTTTTCGGAGAAGGCAAAGCAGGAAATGGTTTTGGAACTATTGTTCTTGCATGCGGCTCCGGAAAAACAGTTGTCGGAATGAAAGTTATGGAAATATATAAAACCAATACATTAATTTTGACAACAAATATTACAGCAGTCAGGCAATGGCAAAACGAACTGCTCGATAAAACAAACCTTAAAGAAGAACAGATCGGCGAATATACAGGAGAAAGAAAACTTATACGCCCTATAACTATTGCAACTTATCAGATACTTACATGGCGGCCGGACAAAGAGTCGGACTTTCCGCACTTTGATATTTTCAGAAAAGGGGATTGGGGACTTATAATATATGATGAAGTTCATCTTCTGCCTGCTCCTGTTTTCCGTGTAACAGCAGAGCTTCAGGCAATAAGCAGGATGGGCCTTACAGCTACGCTTATAAGAGAAGATGGAAGAGAAACAGATGTTTTTTCACTTGTGGGTCCCAAAAGATTCGACTGCCCCTGGAAAACACTCCAGGAAAAAGGGTGGATAGCAGAAGCAAACTGTTTTGAAATAAGAACAGAGCTTCCGCATAATCTGGAAGTTCCATACGTTGTAGCTGATAAAAGAGAAAAATTCAGAACAGCTGCAGAAAATCCTGTAAAGTTTGAAATTGTAAAAGATATTATTGAGAACCACAAGGAAGATTCAATACTTATTATTGGACAATATATTAGTCAGTTGAAAAAAATTCAGCAGATGATCAAAGTGCCTATAATAACAGGACAAACTCCAAACAATGAACGGGAGAAAATTTTTAACTTATTCAGAAAAGGGAAAGAAAGAATTATAATAGTATCAAAGGTTGCGAATTTCGCTGTTGATCTTCCCGATGCCTCGGTAGCTATACAGATCTCCGGAAGCTTTGGCTCAAGGCAGGAAGAGGCTCAAAGATTGGGAAGGATTTTAAGACCAAAAGAGAAAAACGCTTATTTTTACAGCATTGTTTCGCATAATACTGTTGAAGAAGAGTTCTCTGCCAACAGGCAGAAATTTTTAACAGAGCAGGGATACAAATACCATATTGAATTGCGATAATCAGAGATACTGTCCCACCTGTCATGGGATACCCCGCTTGTCTTGAGGTGGATTGCTTCGTCGCCCTTGGTGACTCGCAATGACAATAAGGGTCGGGGATGTTCACAACATTTCGTCGGCGACAGCCCCCCCCATATCATCAGGACAATGGTTTCCATATAGACAAATTTCAATTAATAATTTATATTTCTTGGAATCATATGGAAAAATTTGTTACTGAAATTTTTGATGTTGATCACACTATTACAGAGAAATCAACAGCGCTAAGCTATCTTTTTATTTTAATAAAAAGGAAGTATGTATCTCCATCTGTCCTCAAGTCGCTTCCGTATGTATATCTTAATTATAAATACGGCAGGATGGATGAAAAACATTTTGACCGCACAGTTCCCGAGCTTAAAGGAATTAAAAGATCTATCCTGGAAACCATAGCTTTGGAAAATTTCGAAAAATATATAAAAAAATCAATCTATCCAAAAACAGAAGACTTTATAAAAAAACTTAAAGATAATGGCAAAAAAATTATTTTTGCTTCTTCTTCTCTTGATATAATACTGCAGCCTCTTCTTAAATATCTTGGGGCAGATGATCTTATTGCAACACAATTTAGATTTGAAGATGATTTATGTACCGGCGAATTTTTAAATACCCCTGTATTTAAAACCGTAAAAAGAAAAAAAGTTATGGAATATGCGGAACAGCATAATATATTACTTGAACATTCTTCGTTTTATTCAGACAGTATTCACGACCGCCCGCTCCTGGAAGCAGTCGGAAATCCTGTTGCCGTAAATCCCGATATAAGATTAAGACTTCATGCAAAAAAACGGGGATGGCAAATACTGGATTTCAGAAAAAAATAATTTCACCGATATATGACTTCAAGATGTATTGGCTCATAAAGCGTAAGAAATTTTACAACAGGGATGGAAAATACTGCCTTACTGCCGGAAATCTTTCCCCCTTTTGCAGAAACAATTTTTCCTTTTATATTTATCTCAATATCAACAAAACAATTTTTAATAATAGCCACAGCATCTTTTGAATATTCACTAAAAACATAATCTGCTGTATCAAGATATTCATCTTCTGTAAACGGCTCATCTGGATATGGCGCTAATCTTGAAAGAATTGGATTCTCTTCTATTAAAAACTTTTTTGATACGATTCTGTATTTATTTTTATCAAAAATAAACTTTATTTTTTTATTTCCACTACTTTCGGAAAGAGTTAAAATTCCATCTGTTGCTTTGGAAATTCCTTTTGCATCATTTTTTATTGTAAATCTAAG
>WRFK01000007.1 GCA_009778835.1 Spirochaetaceae bacterium | reverse complement strand
TTTTTTTCTATCTCTTTATCAATATCTATAAAATCTGTATTAAAAAGTTTTGCAACTATTTTGCCTACTGTTGTTTTACCGCTTCCCATAAATCCTATAAAAGATATGTTGTTTTTATTAAAAGTCAGATTTTCTTCAGTAAAAAGATCGATAGAATTATCAGGTAATTTTGATCCTGTAAATATTTCAAATGAAAAGATCGCCTGATTTACAAGCCATTTCAAACCTGAAATCGTTTGTAACCAATTTTCTGTCGCAGCTTTTCTTAAAGCGCTGTTTTTATAATTTGCATCAAAAATAACTGCATTTTTATTGACTTTGCTTACATCAAAAAAAATATCATTTACAGGAAGTGCATTTACAATAATATCTGCATTACATATCTGGTTATTTATCTCTTTTAGATCAGCAGCGCTGCAGTTTTTGATCCATTTTATTTTCTCTGATGCTTTTGAAACTGTTCTGTTAAAAACAGTAACATTAAATCCAGCAAGAGAAAGTCCATAAGCAGCAGCAATACCTGCGCCCCCTGCTCCTAGAACAAAAGCAGTTTTCTTTTTTGTTGAGTCCCCATTGCATTCATTCGGGAAAATATTTTTTACAGATTCATATACGCCAAGATAATCTGTGTTAAATAAAGATATATCCACACCATTGTTCGCGATAACTGCAGTATTAGCTGCTTCAAGTTTTTCGACGATATTATCGGACCCCGGCCTTCGTCGGGGTGACGAGGGGGGCATCTGTGGCGACTTGGAGCACTGCTGAGGTGACATTGGATACAGTTGGTCTACCGGAGTCAAGAGAGGCTGGCTCGCTTCTACTGCGCTGCGGTAACCTGCTGCATCCTGTTTAAAAGGGGAAGTAATATTTAAGCCCTTTATCCCAGCTACTTTTGCAACATCAATTACCTCTTTAAAAGAATCTGCCGCAATCCTGGAATAAAATCCTGTGAGATTTGTTGATTCAAACAGTTTATAAAATATATTTGGACTTATGCTGTGCGCTATTGGATTTCCGGCAACAGCAAGCCTTATACTACTATCCACTTTACGCTACCACCCGCTTACAACTTTCTTCTGTTCTTCCAGTATTGTTTTATAATCAAGCTGCCCTTCTGCTGTGCAGCTTTTCATATCGTGACTTGCATAGGTAAAAAAACTGCCTGCTGATTCCGAGAGAATCCTGACCCTGCCTCCCTGCTCTCCCATTCCAGCAATAGCTATTTTTATAGAACTATAATAATCCGGTATGCTTAACAGCCTTTCAATATGCGCTGTTTCTTTTACAGCACATGCGATTTTTACTACATCAGCGCCTCTGGCTGCTGCATGAACTATTATTTTATCGAGAAAATCAAGAGAAGGAGTTTCCTCATAATTGTGATATGAGATTATTAAATTTGTATTTCTCTTATTGCCAGATTGCCGGTTATTACTGATGCAAATCGATTTTACAGAAGAAATAAATTCAATACTTTCGTTTATATCAATATCAACATAAGTTGCCCCAGCCTCTATTGCTGTTTTTAATATCGAAAGCTGTTTTGTGTCCGCATCAGATTCATCTTTTTTTCTATATGTTGCAATAAGATTTTTATGAGAAGAAAATATTTTTTCAGCAATTTTTTTATCAACGGTTTCAAGAAGATCAAGCCTTATTTCTGCAAAATCATACAAAGCTGCCACTTTAATTGCATTATTGTAATCCTTCTCACCTATTGATACACATATCATCAATAGCCTCCATAATTTTTTCTATTTTTATGTTTGATATAAATACAGATCCAATATTTTTTATAAATACAAAATCTATGGTATCTCCCTTTTTTTTCTTGTCATGAAAAAGAGCTTCTTTAATTTTATCCCGATCGGTTTTTATTCCCAAAGAAAGAGAAACTCCTGTAAGTTCCAGTAAAGATGTTATTTTCCTGTTTTCCTCAATATCGAGAAACCCTTCTTTTGTCGAAAAATCGCTTGCAAATTTTGTCCCTTTAATTACAGCTGCCCCATGCGGAATATTTTCCGTAATTTCTATGGCATGAGCCAAAGTGTGTCCAAGATTTAAAACTTTGCGCAAGCCTGCTTCTTTCTCATCTTTTTCAACTATATCTGCCTTAATTTTTAGAGATTCCTCAATAAAATAATATAAAAGATTTTCCAGCCCATTATAGACCGGAACATTCTCCAGCAGGCAATGTTCTTTAAATTTAGAAATAATATTATAGAGGTTATCAGATAAAAGATTAAAAAATTCTTTTCCCGAGATTATAGAACATTTTATTATCTCCCCTATTCCGCTTATAAACTCTTTTATATCAAGAGTTTTCAAAGTATCAACGTCAAAGATTACAAAATCGGGTTGCGAAAAAGTTCCTATAATATTTTTAATTCCCATAAAGTTGACGCCATTTTTTCCGCCAATAGCAGCATCTACCTGGGAAAGCAGTGTCGTGGGAACAAAGGCATACCTTATTCCTCTTAAAAAAGTAGAAGCAACAAACCCTGTAATATCAGTAACAACGCCACCGCCTATTCCAACAATAAAACTGTGCCTGTCGCAGGAGAATTCCAAAAGTTTTTCATAAATATTTGCGATAGTTTCAATATTTTTATTTTTTTCACTCGCATCAATAATTATTGTTTTAAAATCTTTGAAACTATCACCATACAAGCGGGCTATATTCTTATCAATAATAATAATTGTTTCATCGACATTGCAATATTTATAAAAGTTTTCCAGTTTTTCATTAATTAATAACCTGGTTTTACCTGATTTTGCAGTTACTGTAATTGTTTTCATATTTACCCAATCTCTTCGACAACTATGGTGTCATAACACTGTTTTATTTTTTTTATTTTACTCATGATTTTTGCAAAATCATGAGGATTAAGCTGTTGGTCTGAGTCGCTCATGGCTTTTTCGGGCTCTATCTGGATAACATCGGCATATTCGCATACCCGGGAAAGATCCCTTACATCTACAACTTCGGTAACTATTGGTAATCCTGTCTCATTATGGGCTTTTTCAAGGATTTTAAGCCCTTCTATTCCCAATCCCTGAAAGGCATACGGAGAGGTTCTTGGCTTAAATGCGCCCCCTCTTAACATATTTGCTCCTGCTTTTTTTACCGCCAATGCTGTTTTAATGGTTTGTTCTTCTGTTTCAACGCTGTATGGACCTGCTATAACGACAAAATCTTTTCCGGTTTTTATGCCATTTATGTCAATAACTGTACGTTTTTTGTCTTTGCCAATTACTGCAAGTTTTAAATCTTCCATATAATATTTCTCCTGATCCTAATATTAGCCGGATTAAAAAAAAGCCGTGATCCTTGATCACGGCTCTATCATAAACCAATGTCATAGGTATCATAAATAAAGAGTCTTATAAAAATAATAAAAATATATGCATTTTTTAATAATCATAAAAAGAATTCCAATAGTTTATTCTAGTTTCATATAATATTTTCATATTTTTTGTCAATATAAATGGGTAATGCTAAAATAAAAAACTTTCTTTTCTTTTATAGTTCGTGTATAATATTATATTATAGTAACTAAAAAGAGGGAGTATATATGGCAAAAAAAGTAACTTCAAAAAAAGGAAAACCAACAAAAAAAGTAACACCTGAGATTAAAATGTCAGAAAAGATGAAAAAGCTCTTGGAAAAAAAGACAATCGATGCTTACGTTGATTATTCAATAAAAAGCTCTCTGACTCCGGCAGAAAAAAGATTTGTTACACGTAAATGGTTAGAAAAGACAGGATTAACAATTCAGGATATAAATTATACAAGAAACAGGCATCCTTATTGGAAAAAAGTAAAAATGAATGGCGCTGCTGAAAGAAGAAAAACAAGAATGGAAAAGTATGATTTCAGCAAAGGAACACATAAAAAATGGGAAAAAGAAGAACTCCTTGATTTCATAGACCTTAATCCCAAACATCCTGATTTTGAATTGGCAAAAATTTTTAAATGTTCAATACCTTCTATACAGGGAATAAGAAGGCTTTATAACCTGGCTGCAAAAATTCTTGAATTTGAAGGAAAAAAGAAAGCAAAACCTGCGATGCATAAATTAATGCTTATAAATGAAAAAGCATTAAGAGAAATGTACAAAAAAATGACCGGAAAAAAGAAAAGATAACACTTTATTCAATTTATTGACCAACGAGCGAGCATCGTGCGTGGGGTTACTCATGCATGTCTCGTATAAACTTGTGGAACAAAGATAAAATCTGTGCACAAATCTACAAGATACAGCTTCGCTTAACAGAGCGAGGCAGGTCAATAAAATTGGTACAATTCTGCCTTTACCGATATAAGACATATCTAATAATACAAATCTCTAATTACCATAATCATAATCGGACAATAAATTAAAAAATTATTGAAGCTTCTTGTAACTAAATAGCGTTATAAAATGGTTATATAGTAGTAAAAATATGATTTTTTAGATACTATGAAAAAAATCAACGACCCTTCCCTTAAAAGAGAGGTATGTTGATTCCAATAGGACTGGATTCGTAATAAAGAATTTATTTAAACCTATAATACAAATTATGCGGTCTACTCTTTATTTTAGCGAAGTGTAAGTCATGGACATTGCCGCAAGTTTAATTTGCATGGTAAACAATCTCACAGGAGAGATCATGAAAATCAATAATCCCAAAGAAGTAACAGAGAAAATTATTTTTCCCTGTATAAAGGAATGTTTCAAAGATAACCTAAAATCTGTAATACTTTACGGCAGCGCTGTATCTGACTCATTTAACGCTACAACATCTGACATAAATATACTTGTCCTGATTGATAAAAATAACGCCAATTCTTTTATAGAATTCGGGAAAAAATCAAAAAAAATCATTAAAAAATACAGATTCTCAATTCTTATATTAGCTCTTGAAGAATTTATTAATTCAGCAGATGTATTTCCAATGGAATACTATGATATATATGACCGCCATGTAGTTATCTATGGTGAAAGCATTGAAGGCAAGCTTAAATTAACTTCTCATAACTTACGGGATCAACTGGAAGAGCGGCTTAGAGGTTTTTTAAATCAGTTCAGGCAGGCAATTATACAGTCAGGAGGAAACCACAGGTTTTTAAAACAAAATATAAAAATAATCCCGGGAGTTGTTAAAACTCTTATGAGATCTGCGTTGCGCTTAAAAGATGTAGAGGTAAAGAATCTTACAGATAATATGGTCTTTGCCGAAATTGAAAAAGAATATAGCGTTGATATGTCTGTTTTTTCAGAAATCCCTAACACAAATAAGTATCAGGATATGATCTCTGTTATAACAAAAATACTTGAAATAATTGACACAATAACCGTACAAGTAGATAAACTCTCCAGCAGGTAACAGATGTTAAAAAGCAATAAAATAAAACTTTTACAACATGGCAATACACTTGATCTTCGGCCTGGTATAAAGTATTCCGCCAAAGCTGGAGTATTAATTACATTATTTATAATGCAAGCCCTTTTTTTGCCGGCACAATCCAATAATTTGCCTTTGCCAAAAGGATATGTTTCCGACTATGCAGGTATTATAAATAACAGCGATAAACAGATTATTGAAGCTTTGGGAATAGAACTAAAACAGAAATCCGGCGCTGAAATTGCGCTATTAACAGTAAGTACAATAGAACCATACTCATCTATTGATGAATATGCAAATGAAGTTATGAGTAAATGGGGCATAGGGGAAAAAGGGAAAGATAATGGCGTTCTTATTGTTCTAAGCACAGGAGAAGGAATGCTTAGAATAGAAGTTGGTTATGGTCTTGAAGGGGCAATAACAGATGGACACGCAGGTTCTATAATGGATAAATATATGATTCCTTATTTTAGAAATAAGGATTTTAGTACTGGTTTAAAAGAAGGATATAGCGCTGTGGCAGTTGCTGTTGCAAAAGAATATAATTTTGAAATAACAGGAGTTTCTTACCGACAATATAATAACGACGATGCGGGTCTTTCTTTATATGAAATATTTGGTTCGCTTGGTTTTTTTGTTTTATTTTTTATATTCGGCGGAAGATTCTTTTGGTTGTTTTTTTTCCTCCCCTCTGTTGGCAGAATGAGAAGGGGATTTGGAAAAGGATTTGATGGCGGAAGCAGTGGATTTGGCGGCGGTTTTTCAAGAGGAAGCGGATTCGGAGGAGGCTTTAGCGGATTTGGAGGCGGCTTTTCCGGAGGCGGCGGAGCTTCAAGAAGATTTTAATCTGTTCCCGACCTTTGTTGGAGCAGGCATTACGTCACCCCGATAGTCATCCCGGCACCACCATCCTTTGGAATCGGGGTTTGTATCAGGGCAGATATAATTTTTTAAGGATTTGATTTAACAAAAATATATGGTTTATGGAGATTTGTAATGGCAAAAAAAGTTTTTTGGATAACTATTCCTATAGTAATTATTGTAATAATACTCTGGTCATTGGCTTCATGGTATATAAGTACAAGAAATCAGCTTGTATATCTTGAAGAAAATATCAATGCAACCTGGGCAGAAATAGATAATCAGCTTCAAAGAAGAAATGACCTTATTCCAAATCTTGTTGCAACTGTAAAAGGTTATGCAGCTCATGAAAATGAGATTTTCACCAACATAGCAGAAGCAAGGTCAAAACTTGCAGGAGCAGGCAATGTAACAGAGAAAGCAGCAGCAAGTAATCAGCTTGAAGGCGCTCTTTCAAGATTGCTTGTAATAGTTGAAAACTATCCGCAGCTTAAGGCAGACCAAAATTTTATAAGGCTTCAGGATGAGCTTGCAGGGACAGAAAATAGGCTTACAGTAGCAAGAAAACGGTATAACGACGGGGTACAGACATTTAATGCAAGAATAAGATTTTTTCCCGCAAGCATTATAGCAAATCAGATGGGGCTTGAAAGAAAACCCTATTTTGAAATTGCCGAATCTGCAAGGGAAGCTCCGAAGGTAAGTTTTTAATATTTTCTCCCATTAGATAACTTAATAGAAAATATTTCTTGACCCTTCTATTAAAATATACGAGAATCGTCATATTAACCAAAACTCATTTTTTTAGATAGCTTAATTAACTCTAAGCGAAATCCAAGAAACCGTGAGTGATTTTTTTTTAAAAAACACCGGATTTTCCTATATTGGGAGACACCTGTTTTTTATATAATACAATGTGCAGCAAACACATAAAGTAATTTTTACAAAAAAAAGGAGAGGATATAATGGATATCAAAGAAAAGATTAACGCTTTTTTCGACAAATTACCTTTTAAGGCACTGGCAGAAAAAAAGATTCCGCAAACAACAAGAGAAAAGTTTCCTTTGTTAAATAAAGCAATACCTTGGGCAAATCAGATTGTATGCGGTCTTGTGTTATTCCTGTTCATAGTTGTAATTGCAAGCGGCGGAGACAGCCCAAAATCTTTGGCAAAACAGACTCACAAACTTTCACAGAAAACCGCTGCGGCAATGTCAGATCCTAATAAAGCATTAAAACTTGTATCAAAAGCAGCAGATCTTGAGAAAAAAGTTAATAAACTGTCTGCAAAGAAAAAAGATGTTTATGCACTGGAGCTAGGGAAACTGTTTGGCGGCGGAAAAATACCTTCATTAGGCAGCAGTGGCAGCAGCAGTAGTAGTAAAACTATAGTCTCTAAACTTTCTCCGCTAGAAGCGCAATTTTTACCTCTTGCAGAAAGATTTTATGGAAAAGACCTTAAATTCTGGGAAACTAGCGCTACAGAGACAGAAGCAACAAGAGCAGCAGGACATATTGCCAGAGGTAAGTCACATATAAAGATTACCGGCAGTTTGAGTGACACACAGATAACAGAAATCGCTGAGGCAATTAAAAATTTTAAAAATGATGAAAAGTCCGTACAATTATTCAGACTTGATCTATCATCTGTTACTGATTTAAAAAAAATCCCACAAGAAGCTTTTCGCTCTTTAAATATTGGTTCAATTCTACTTCCTCAAGGGCTGGAAGAAATAGGTAACTCTGCTCTTCTTAATACACCGCTATTTGAAGCAAATATTCCATCTTCTGTTAAAAACCTTGGCGAATCTTCTTTTAGTGGCACATATTTGACTCAAATTATTTTTCCTGTGAATTTTCAGTTTGCAAGGCAGTGGGGAGAGCCCAGGGCGGAACTTGTCTTTATTTCAAATATAGATAGTAATGTTGTCTTTAGTGAAGGACAAGAGTTAGCTAATATGATTAACATAAGAAATACCTGGGGAGAAATTGGAGCCGGATTAGGAAGAAAACTTCCGACAATGGATGTAATCATACCAGCCAGTGTAAAAACCATTTACTGCTCTAGTTCAACCAAACCTCAAAAAGAGTGGGGAGAAGAAATGCCTCAAAATATTGAAACTATTTACTTTTACGGAGACACTCCTCCAACAGTTGAAGCTGGAGGAAAAAATCAATTTTTCCAGCATGTAAAAACCATTTATGCTCCGGCAAATGCTTTAAAAGCTTATGAAGATGCATATTTCAATATCACAGGCGCAAAATTTGCAGCTCTCCCAAAAGACAAAGCCGATATATCCAGTTGGAACAGTGTTAAGCCGATGGATCAAAAAAATATTCAAAAACTTTATGGCGCTGCTGCAAAAGAAGGAAAGGAGAGGGCTCAGCAAAGAGATCAAGAATTTAGGGATCAGATGAAAAGAGAAATGCAGAAACATGGATTTTAAAAAACTGCATAGCATATAAATTAAAAATCAATTACTGATTTTTATATTTTTAAGGCAACCTGTATAGCTTCGGCTTTTATAGGTTGCCTTTTTTATATCCGGATATATGTACATATCTTCTTTATGTAGGCATAAAAATCAATTATGAATATAACAAGAGTTCAGTTATTAAATATAGAAAGGGATTATTGAGCGCAAAATTACTGCGCAGAATTGTGCCGTCTGTTGCGGCATGGGACGCGGCTTCCGTGCCGCAGCCCCATTATTTATTTTACGTACATCTTCTCTGCAAATAAATATAGAATAACCAAAGCAAAACTAGTTGCAAATGCAACAACAACGCTTGCAGTCATTCCAATCTTTCCAAAAGCTCCCAATGTAAGAAAAAGTACAAGAGCAATAGAAATTGAATGTCCAAAAATTGAACATAAAATATCTTCTCTTTTTTCTATCCTTTTTTCAGTTTCAGTCTTATTTTCATTTTCAACAGCTGCCATTTTTTACTCTCCTCTTTTAGGTTTTAACGATTTTATTCAAAAAAAACCAGTACTATCTCTTAGTTAGAAATTCCATGATATTTTAGCTTTTAATAAAACATCACTCTTTTCCAAAATATTTTATTAAAAAAAATTATATGATTATATAAATATTTTGTCAATTAAATACACTGGTTTTGCTAAACTTGTTCTGCCAAAAAGTAACAAAAATCCATATTGAATTAATTGCTAAAAACGCATATAATACACTGTTTATTATAAAACTGTATATATTATGGAAAATATTCAGGAAAATGTTTATAACCGAATACATAATCTATTACCCTCTCTTAATGGTTTGTCTGCAAAAATTGCAAACTATTTCATAAATAATCTTGATAGTTTGAAATATTTGCGGCTAAAACATATTGCAGATAATTGCAGTGTCTCAGAAGCGACAATAACAAGATTTGTAAAAACTTTGGGCTTTTTAAGTTTCTATGACTTTAAAATGGATGTGGCTAACTATAATACGCCAAAACAGAAAACTAACACATCTGATTTTATACTCGGCGATATAAATCACAATGATAGCCTTGAAGAGATTGTAACAAAAATGAAATCGGAATTTATAAATACTATTGATGTTACTATAAACTATCTCGATCTTCATGAAATCAAGAAAGCCATAGCTGCTGTATCTGCGGCAGAAACAATAAATATTTATGCAACAGGTAACTCTTTTGTGCCTGCAAAACATGCTTATCTAAGATTTTATAGGATTGGAAAAAAATGCAATGTTTATATAGACCCATCAGAAATAGCTGTTTCAGCATCTCTTTTAGGTAAAGAAGATGTTGCAATAGGAATAAGTTATTCTGGAAAATCCGAACCTGTTATAAAAGCTATACAATATGCAAAAGAAGCAGGGGCAACAACCATTGCAATAACAGGACCAATAAACTCTATTATGCAAAGAACAGCAGATATAAAAATTTCTGCTGTAAAAAGAGAAATCGATGATTTCCAGATTTCATCATTTTCAAGATTATCCCATATTGTTATTTTAGATACAATTTATGCAGGTGTTGCAGTAAATGATTATAAAAAATCTGTAAAAGCAATTAAAGTATCTGCCTCAAAAGTAGCAGATATTCTTAATAATTAATTTTAGCTATTTTTTCTCTTCCCGTATAATTTTAAAATCAAATTCCCTATTTATTTTCTTATCTGTTACACGAACATTAATTACGCTATCAATATTTTCAGTAAGAGGTATTTCAACTATATTCCACCAATTCTCATCTCTCCCTTTAATATTAGGGATCCCCTCCGGACCATTTATTGTAAAAATATTTTTATTATTTTTATAACCGCTAAATGAATAGAATAGCGTATTGGCATGCATGAGATCTTTACGTCCTATATGGACATAGATAATACCGTTTTTAGGTATGGCATTTAGAACTTTTTTATAAACTTCCTGGGATATGTTTTTATTTTCAAAAGACTTTTTCTTTTTTTCCCATACCTCTTCTTTTGTTTGATATCCTATTCCTATATAACCATATTCATCACTATAAAATTTTGAAGGCTCTACAAAAAATTTAACAACTGTCTCTTGTTTTTCCGGTTGTTTCTTTTCCGGAATAATTGGTACCGGTGTTGTCTTACAACTCAAAATAATAAAAAAAGAAAAAAAGAGCAAAAAACAAATATTTTTATTGCCCAACGAGCGGGGGTCACGGTGTCCCGGCGCCATGATTGGGATATAAAATTTATTCACGCATAATCGAGCAAGGCAGAGCAACGAAAGTTTTCTTTTATAATTCAATTTGGCTTCCCCAATATTTTTCAAAATAAATTTAATTATTTATTTTATATAGTTTTATGAAACAAATCGCAATATAATAAAATTGATATTACATTAGCTAAAAATTGCTTTGGCAATTAACTTGTGATTATGATTATTTTAGTTGAGAAAATCATCTACCTATATGGTATAATATTTACAGAGGAAAAACTACAATGCATACCAACAGAAACACACGCATTATTTGCACCATAGGTCCTGCAGTAGAATCAGAGGATCTTACTCGCTCGCTTATAAAACGGGGAATGAATTTAGCCAGATTTAACTTTTCACATGGAACCCATGAGTATCACGCAGCCAGTATTGCGAGGATAAGAAAAATCTCAAAAGAGGAAGGGATTCCTGTAGCATTGCTCCTTGATACAAAAGGTCCGGAAATACGGACAGGATTGATTCGTGATCAAGGTAAAGTTGTTTTTTTAAAAGATGAACTGGTGGATGTAATTGCAGAATCAGATGCAAAAGAACTATATGGAAATGACGGAATCTATACAGAAAAAAATAAAATTACTGTAACATACAGCCAGCTTGCAGATGATATTATTCCTAAAGTAAAAATTCTTATTGCAGATGGAGTTATAGCTCTAACTGTTCTTTCTATCGCAGGAAGAGTTATTAAGTGCAAAGTTGCAAATGGCGGAGAAATCAGCAGCAGAAAAAATGTAAATATAATCGGCGTAAGAACAAAACTTCCTGCACTTACAGAAACAGACAAAAAAGATCTTCTTTTTGGCCATGAGCAGGATATGGACTATGTAGCTGCTTCTTTTATAAGAAAAGCTTCGGATGTAACATCAATACAAAAATATCTTTCGGAAATAGGCTCTGATATGCCTGTTATTGCAAAAATAGAAGATGAAGAAGGTCTTAAAAATATTGAAGAGATTATAAGAGTTGCTTCCGGAGTAATGGTAGCAAGAGGCGATCTTGGCGTCCAAATTCCCGCAGAGCAGGTTCCTTTGGAACAAAAGAGAATAATAAAGCTTTGCAATGCAGTTGGAAAGCCGGTTATAACAGCGACACAAATGCTCGATTCCATGATAAGAAATCCAACCCCTACCAGAGCAGAAGCAGGAGATGTAGCAAATGCTATTCTTGATGGCACAGATTGTATAATGCTCTCTGGAGAAACTGCAAATGGATTATACCCAGAAACTGCGATAGAAGTTATGGATAATATCGCAAGAGCTGTTGAAGCTTCTGATGAATATAAAAAACATCTTGATGCTCTTCGCAGGGTAGTAGCCGGTGATAATGATCTTAACAATACACTTTCAAACTCCGCATCATGGATTGCCGATAGAATAGCCGCAGCCTGCATAGTTGTTCCTACGTTAAGTGGCAATACAGCAAAACTGGTTAGCCGTCATCGCCCAAAGCTTTCAATTATTGCAGCATCTCCAAGCGAAATAGCAAGGCGGCGTCTTCTTCTGTATTGGGGAATTGTTCCTGTTCCCATAGAGCAGCAGGAAGATTCAGAAGCAATGATACAAAGCGCTATTGCGCAAGCAATCAAAAAAGGATTTGCAACTTCCCTTGATAAAGTTGTTGTTGTTTCAGGCATACCCATACATTCTCCGCTAACAACAAACAATATAAGAGTTCATGTTATAGGAAATGTTTTAGGAAAAGGCGTAGAAGGATTTGGAAAACATTGCACAGGAAGAATTATTAAAGTAAATAATTTTCAGGAAGCCACATCTGTTCTTCTTGGCAAAAAAGAAGCAAAAATACTCGTTACCCATACTCTTGATGCTTCTTTTACTCCGTTACTATCAATAGTTGATGGGATAATACTTGAAGGAGTCTCGGAAATGTCACAGGAATATATGCAAAGAATCAATCATGATATTGTATTGATTTCCCAGGTTCCTAATGTCATGACTCACTTTGAAGAGAATATTACAGTAACGCTTGATGGTATTGAAAAACTAATATACGAAGGGGCATTATAGTAAAATCATGGATGACTCATTAAAAAATAGTTGCCAATTTTTTGGTACAAAAAAAAGTAAAATAAAAACAATTGCAGAAAGAAACAGAATTGTAAATAATATTTCAAATATTATCCATGAAAAAAATAACTTTCTAATGCTTGGACATAAAGATCCGGATGAAGACTGTATTGCTTCAATGGTTGCGTTCTGCCTTCTCTTGAGAAAATTTTATAAAAGATCAACGATTTTATTATACAAAGAATATCATCATAAGTTTCCATATTTAATGGAGATGTGTAAGTATAACCATATTTCAGTTGTTGAGTCTGAAAAATATCTTGAAAATAATTTTAATGTTATTGTTATACTTGATACGCCTAAACCTGCCATGGTTGAAGGCGGGGAAAAAATTACTGCGTTAATAAACGATAAAAATATAATCAAAATTGAACTGGACCACCATTTGGGAGCAGACAGCGGATATATAGGAGATAATAATTATTGCTTTGTGGATGAGTCATCTTCAACATGCGAACTTATAGGATATCTGACTCATAAGCTTAAAAAGAAAGAGATTATTAATCAATATGATATACATAAAATGTTTTCGCGAAATTTCATTGTTGCGCTAGTTACAGGAATGATAAGCGATACAAAAATGGGCAAATACCTTAAATCCGAAAGACAGAGACGATCTTATCATTTTTTTAGTACCCGTTTTAACAGACTGCTTTTGCACATGACAAAAATTAATTCAAATAATTTTTTCTCTATAGAAGATATTTTTGCCGAGCTTGAAAAATTATCAGCGGAAGAAATAATTTGCTACAAGTACTTTGGCGAAAGAAAAAAAAGATCCGACCATATTGCTTATACAGTTATTGATAAAAATGATATAGATTATTTTTACAAAAATTTTAAAAAAGAATTAATTGCAAGCGTAGCACGCCACCTGGCTGATGATCTTGCGGAAGAGAGTGGTTACTTAAGCCTTATTGTCTATTACGATAATCCGGAAGAATCCGATCTGATCCAATTTCGCATGCGGAGAACTCATACTTTTGCCAAAATAGATTTACGGGATGTTATAAAAGAACTTAATATTGAAGATGGCGGCGGGCATCCAGGGGCTGTAGGCTTTAGGGTTAAACAAAATAGTGTTTCCGATCTAAAAAAATTCACAGAAGAACTAATTAATAAAATAGAAAATATCTTAAAAATTGAATAAAAAAAAGGCTGCCCCAGATAAAAATCTGAATAAGGCAGCCCCCTCTCCAAAGCAGTTAATTGCTTTTACTTTTTCTCCAAAAGTTTCATGCAAGTATCTGCAATCTGCGGACCAAGGAGTCCATAAAGTCCAATAAGTTCTTCATAAGGACCATTGCTTCCAAACTGGTCTTCAACACCTATCATTTTCATTTTTGTCGGATGATTCAGCGCAAGAAGCTCTGCGATAGCCCCGCCAAGTCCACCCGATGTATAGTGTTCTTCAACAGTAACGATTAGTCCTGTTTCTTTTGCTGCTTTAATAATAAGTTCGTTATCAAGCGGCTTGATCGTATGAATATTGATAAGCCTTACACTTATCCCTTTTTTCTCAAGAATATCAGCAGCTTCTGCAGCGCGGCATAATACAGTTCCTGTTCCAACTATGGTAATATCTTTACCATCCTTCATTGTAATACCTTTGCCAAGTTCAAATTTATACTTTGATTCATCAAAGATAACAGGCATTGGATCGCTTCCTACTTTCATATATACAGGGCCTGTATGCTCGATCATGGCAAGAGTAGCTGCCTTAATTTCAACAGGATCTCCGGGATTAAGTATTGTCATTCCCGGTATTTCTCTCATGAGCGCAACATCTTCAAGCGATTGATGTGTTGGGCCAAGATGGTAATATGAAAGTCCTGCGCATCTTCCTACAACTTTTACATTTTGCTTCATATAGCCCAGATCAACTTTCATCTGGTCAAAATTCCTTCCGGTAACGAAAGGAGCAATTGTTGCAAAAACAGGTATTTTACCGGTAGTTGCAAGTCCTGCGCACATTCCTGTTATTCCATCTTCCATAATTCCAAATTCAATATGTCTTTCCGGAAATTTATTTTTAAACATTGTCATCTGTGAACCGCTGGAAGAGTCAGCAGAAATCGCAAGAACTTTGCTGTTTTTTTCTCCTGCTATTACAAGCGCTTCTCCAAATGTTTTTCTTGGGTCTTTTTTTTCACTCATCATCCAAGCTCCTTTGCAATTGCATCCAGTTCTTTTTCTGCCTGCACAACTTGTTCCGGGTTAACTTTCCAGTAATGCGAACCAGCTGTATCTTCAAGGAAAGAAATCCCTTTTGCTTTAAGTGTGTTACATATTATCAATGAAGGCTTCCCGGGTTCAAAAGGAGCATCAGTGAGATTATCTATTATCTCTTTAAAATTGTGGCCATCTATTGATCTTGTGCTCCATCCAAAAGATTCAAATCTTTTTGCAAGAGGCTCAAAATTCATTAACTCATTTGTAAGGCCGCCAAGCTGAAATTTATTCCTGTCGATCATAACAACAAGATTGTCAACCTTATGATGGCTTGCGGCAGCTGCTGCTTCCCAGTTTGTCCCTTCTCCAAGTTCGCCATCTCCCATAATTACATAAACTTTGGCAGGATTTTTATCCAGCTTAAGACCTATTCCCATTCCCACTGCAATCGGAAGACCATGTCCAAGAGATCCTGTATTGCTTTCAATACCCGGAAGTTTGTGCATATCAGGATGACCCGGAAGTTTTGAGTTAATTTTAAAATATGTATTAAATAAATCTTTGCTAAAAAATCCTTTCTCCGCAAGAACTGCATAAACAATAAGACATTTATGCCCGGCAGACATAATAAATCTGTCCCTGTCTTCTCTTTTTGGATTTTTTGGATCTATATTTTTTAATACTTTATAAAAAAGCGATGTCATGAGTTCTGTTGCCGATAAAGCGCCGCCGATATGGCCGGCATCACCTGCTTTAATAATAGCAAGAACATCTTTTCTAAGCTGAACAGCATGTCTTTTAAGTTCAAGCTCTTCAGCATCTGTAATTTTCTGCATCAAAGACTCTCCTGTTACTTTTTAATATGTTCGTTATCGTAATCTTTATATCTCTGTACTTTGCCTTCGGACTTTGTGCCCGATTGCCATGTGACAGACATCCATGTTTTAACCAGATATTTAATAGGTTCAATACCAAGAGTAAAAGCGCCTAAACACATAATATTTGCATTATTACTTAAAATTGATCTTTCTGTGGAATAGGCATCTGTACAAAGCGCTGCATAGGCGCCATTAACTTTATTTGCCGCAATACTCATACCTATACCTGTACCGCACATAAGAATTCCTCTGTCATGTTTTCCCGCTGCTACTGCTTCTGCAACTGCAAAAGCTACATTTGCATAAATAGGATCTGTGCTGCCATAATCTTCGCACTCATATCCTAAATCAGAAAGAACTTTTTTTACAACTTCTTTCTCTGCTGCTGCATTTGGGTCGCATCCTATAGCAATTTTTTTCATTACTTCCTCCTGCTTTGATTATAGACTGGTTAATCTACAAATATTTATTAAAATCCCTGCCGGATACAAATATCCAACTGTTCTTCTCAACCTGTCTACATATGTATATGCCTAATATAGCACCACTTTACCCGTAAAGCAAGCAATAAAGGTAAACCCTTGATGACTCTTATAGAAGGATTCCTTTGTACAAAAATTTATTGCAAACACTTTGACAAAACTATTAAAATTATTTATAATAATCATAATATAATATTATACACAAAATCAACCTGAAAAACTTATAAGGATTTTATTATGGAAAAACAAGAATTAGTTAACATTGAATTTACTGATAAAATTGTTGCAGAGTTGATGCCTGAATGGAAAGAGTGTGATATTGATGTTTCTGTTTTAAGCGGAGGTATCACAAATAAGCTTTACAGGGCAAAATGCGAAAAAGGGGATGTTGCGATAAGGGTATATGGCGATAAAACAGAAATGTTTGTTGACCGCGATGCAGAAGCAAGCGTACTTAGGCAAATGGCTGATGAGAAAATTACCACAAAGCTTATTAAATACCTTCCAGAAAAACATGTTACAATAATTGAATTTATACCTGATTCATACACATTAAAAAATCCCGATTTTCTTAAAGATGATCTTAGGGAAACAATAATGGAGCCTGTAAGAAGAATTCATTCAAGCAGCGCAAAAATTTATAAAATTTTTAATCCCTACAAGCAATGTGTAAAAATGTATGAAATATTAAATAGCCTTAATGTCTCTTTTCCAGAATTTAAAATAGATAAAATTATTCCAAAACTGCAGTTGCTTATGGAAAAAATAAATATTCCGGAGAACAAATATGTTATAACGCATAACGATCTTCTTGCGGAAAATTTCATACTTGTCAATGAAAAACACAGAGATAAATTTGAAAAGCCGCTTTATATTATCGACTGGGAATATGCGGGAATGGGACCAAAATATTACGACATTGCAGATATGTTTCAGGAAATTCTTGTGCCTCGAGATGTGGAATTAAAGATTGTTGAAAGTTATTGCGAAGGTAAAAATTTTGAAGAAACTCTTTTCTACTGCGATATGTTTAAACCTTTTCCCGATATTTATTGGTTTATCTGGAGCCTTATACAGTTAACAGTTTCAAAAATAAAATTCGACTACTATACTTATGGCAAAGTAAAATATGACAATGCTGTGAATAATTTTGAATTTTTGAAAAAAGAATATAAGATTCCAAATCTTTAGATTTCAGGATAATGCAGATTTCTACTTTAACAGTTCTATTAATTCCTGCGGAGTATTTGCAATGTAATCTGCGCCTGCTTCTTTAAGCCTTGAGAGCGAATTTGTTTTATTCGGCGATGAGTATGTTACCCCTATTGCGCAAAATCGATATTTTGATCTTTTTGCAGCAATCATATCATCTGGCATATCTCCTATATAATATAATTTTTCGCTTAGCGCTCCCCTGCTTTCGTAATATGAGGCAATAGCATCCAGCATAAAAGGGTGAGGTTTACCCAAAGATATTTTTTCTCCTTTGTTTTTTTCAGCCTCGTTTTCTGCTGCAATGCAATCATCAAGGGTCAATATTTTTTCAAAAAAATTTATATTATTTTCTCTTATAGGATAAAGCGCTTCTGCTGCAGGCCTGCCGGTTGCAATCGCGAGTTTGTGAAAAGCAGCCAGGTAAGAAAGCACATCCCTCTCAATGAGAAGTTTTTCTTTTAAGATAAGAGCTTCCTCAAGATAGTGCTGGGCACGGAATCCGTATGTTTCCGAAAACAGTTGCTTTCCAAGATAAACTTCCTGAAAAATCTGTTTTATGATATTACCTGAACCAACATCTCCTTTATAGAAAAAATCAACTTCTTTGAATTTCAATGTTCCGGCTTCTTTAAAAAGTTTTTCAATTGGCTTTTCCTCTGATTTAAGAAAACAGGCAAGCTCCTTAACATCCCACTCTTCCCTGTTTAAGCTTTCTCTTTTTCCGCTTATTTTTGAAAACATCATTGTTATTACTTTATGAGTAAGATCCCAGTCATTATTAAGAGAACCGGTTCCTTTTAGAAAAGCAAGATCTGTTAAACTAAAAAGAGGTTGAGGCAGCAGCTCTGAATTGATGCATGGCAATAAAAATATCGATGCTGTTTTTCTTACGCACTCCCTGTATGAAGAAGATACATCTATTAGGACACCATCCATATCAAAAATTATAAGCTTTTTCATTATTTTAGCCTCTTATCCATAATATCTATAATTTGCGGCAAAGATTCAATAAAGGTATAATTTTTATCGCTATATTTTTTTCTTCTTGTTTTTTCAGGATCGATCATAAAAGGAGCGGACGACCAATCAAGAAGAGGAATATCTGTATATCCGTCACCAACAACAATTGTTTTTTCCGGTTTCAAATTAAGTTTTTCTGCTATTTTTACTTTATCGCTCCCTTTCTTTACATTAAAAAATATTCCGTCAACTTTATTATTTTTATAAACAATCGGGTTTGAAATTATTTCTGAAAAAAAAGTGTCTGCTTTTTTTAATTTTAAAGGATTTAGACATAGGTCAGCAGTCCCGCAGCTTATTATATACATTTTGAATCCTTTTTTTGCAAAAAAAGAAAGCGTATCTATATAACTTTCCGGAATAGAGGCGGAAAGGGCGTTACCTACCTCTTCAAGAACAGAAGCATCTATCCCTTTTAAAACCCAAATAAAGTATTTTTTAAATGAATGTCCCAGGATCTGCTTCTTGTCTGCAAGAATCGCAGCTCTTGCAACAATTCTTTTGATCAGAGATATCTCTTTCTTTTTTTTATTGAG